>CALGFH010000086.1 GCA_937881255.1 uncultured Actinomycetes bacterium | reverse complement strand
GATGGCGCGGGTCGACTACGACCAGATGGCGCCCGACTACGTCGAGGGCCGGACCCTGCCGCCCGAGGGGATGGAGCCCTGGCGGGAGGCGATCCGGACGTGGCTGCCCGCCGCTGCCGGCCGCTCGCCGGTGCTCGACCTGGGTGCCGGGACCGGGCAGTTCGCGGCCGCCATCGCCGGCTGGTTCGGGGTCGAGGTGGTGGCCGTGGAGCCGTCGCGCGGGATGCGGGCCCAGGCCGCCCGCGCCCACCCGCACCCGGGCGTGGCCTGGGTCGCCGGGTCGGGGGAGCGGCTCCCGCTCGGGGACGGCACCTGCGCCTGGGCCTGGGTCTCGACCGTCGTCCACCACCTCGACGACCTCGACGCCGTGGCCGGCGAGCTGGGGCGGGTGCTGGCACCGGGCGGGCCGGTCCTGGTCCGGCAGGCCTTCCCCGGGCGGATGGGCGCGATCACCCTGTACCGGCGGTTCTTCCCCGGCGCCGGCGCGGCCCTGGTCGCCGGGGGCGGGCTGCCGACCGTCGAGCGGGTGTCGGAGGCCTTCGCCGGGGCCGGCTTCCGGGTCGAGGGCCTGGCCGCGGTCGACCAGGTGAGCGCGACCAGCCTGGCCGCCTACCGGGACAAGGTCCGCCGGCGGGCCGACACCGGCCTCAAGCTGCTGCCCGACGACCAGTTCGCCGCCGGCCTGGCCGCCCTCGAGCGCGCGGCCGACGCCGAGACCCATCCCACCCCGGTGGTCGACCGCATCGACCTGCTGGTCCTGCGGCGCCCGGCCTAGACGTGCTGGCGGGCCGAGCGGTCCTGGTCGAGGGCGACGTCGGCCAGGGCGCGGATGAACGACGGCGAGGTGTTCATCAGCTCGATGCGGTGGAAGGCCAGGCCGGCCTCCTCGGCCTCCTCGCGGGCGGCCACGTCGATGTCGTAGAGGATCTCCAGGTGGTCGGCCAGGAACTGCACGGGCACCACCAGCACCGCCGTGTGGCCGTGGTCGCGCAGGCCGGGGAGCAGGTCCTTGAGGTCGGGCTTGAGCCACTCCTCGGGGCTGTGGCCGGCCGACTGGTAGGCGAACTGCCAGCGGCCCCGGTCGAGGCCGGTCCGCTCGGCCACCGCGTCGATCGTCTCGGCGATCTGGTCCAGGTAGCCGGGGTCGCGGTCGATCACCGCCTTGGGCAGGCTGTGGGCGGTGAACACCACCGGCACCCCGGGATCGAGCCGGCCGAGGGCCTCGGTGACCCGCTCGGCCAGGGCGTCCAGGAAGGCCGGGGTGCGGTGCCAGGGCCCGGCCAGGACGACCTCGGCGTCGGGGCCGAGCCGCCAGGCGGCCGCGTCCAGGGCCCGCCGGTAGCCGCCCATGATCACCGGCGACCACTGGGGCGAGAGCACGATCCCGATCAGCCGCTGGGCCCCGGCGACGGCCAGCCGGGCCACCGCCTCGTCGATCGTCGGCTCGGAGTGGAGCATGCCGACCTCGACCCGGTAGCGGCCGGCCCCGTGGCCGGCGTCGAGCAGCCGCTGCAGCTCGGCCCCCTGGGCGAGGGTGATGCGGACCAGCGGCGACCAGCCGATCAGCCGGTAGCGCCGCTGGAACTCGGCCACCAGCTCCGGGTCGGCGTCGCGGCCGCCGCGCACGCTGCGCAGGTAGGCCGGCACCTCCTCGGCGGTGGCGGCCGACCCGTAGGTCATCAGGAGCACCCCAACGGGGGGGTCCGGGGGACCGCCGGGGTGGTCCCCCGGTGCGAAGGGGGCGTCAGGGGTTGGCAACGGACGTCCTCTCGGTCGCGTTGTGGACGTGCTCGACCAGGCGGGTCAGGTGGTCGGAGGGCGTGTCGGGGAGGACCCCGTGGCCCAGGTTGAAGATGTGGCCGTCGCGCCCGCCGGCCGCGGCCAGCACCCGGTCGGCCTCCCGGACCACCACCTCGAAGGGGGCCAGCAGCACGGCCGGGTCCAGGTTGCCCTGGATCCCCTTGCCGGCGCCGATCCGCCGCCAGGCCTCGTCCAGCGGCACCCGCCAATCGACGCTGACGAGGTCGCTGCCGGCGCCGGCCATCGACTCGAGCAGGCCAACGGTGCCGGTGCCGAAGTGGATGGCCGGCACCCCGGTGGCCCGCACGGCCTCGAAGATGCGCCGGCTGTAGGGCAGCACCGCGGCCTCGTACTCGCGCCGGCCCAGGTCGCCCATCCAGGAGTCGAACAGCTGCACCACCTGGACGCCGGCGGTGACCTGGGCCCGCAGGTAGCGGATGGTCACCTCGGTGAGGGTCTCCATCAGCCGGTGCCAGAGGACCTCGTCGCCGTAGAGCAGCGCCTTGGCGTGGGCGTGCTCCTTGGAGGGCCGGCCCTCGATCAGGTAGGAGGCGACCGTGTAGGGCGCCCCGGCGAACCCGATCAGGGCGGCCCGGCCGCCCAGGTCACGGCGGAGCATGCGGATGGTCTGGAACAGCTCGGGGGTGGCCTCCTCGGCCTCGACCACCCGCAGGGCCTCGACGGCCGCCTTGTCCCGCACCGGCTGGTGGACGATCGGCCCGACCCCGGGGTCGATCGAGAAGGGCACGCCCATGCCGTACAGGGGCAGCATGATGTCGGCGTACAGCACCGCCCCGTCCACCCCGAAGGTGTCGACGGGCATGGTGGTCACCTGCGCGCACAGCTCGGGGGTCCTGGTGATCTCCAGGATCCCGTAGCGCTCGCGCAGCCGCCGGTAGGCGGCCAGGCAGCGCCCAGCCTGGCGCATGAACCAGACGGGGGTTCGGTCGACCGGCTCGCCCCGGCAGGCGGCCAGCATCCGGGCTTCTCCCATGGCGCCTCAGCGTAGGCGAAGCCCGCCGGGAACGCTCGTCAGACGAGCGGTTTCGCAACCGGTGGATCGTGGTACATGATGGGGGTCGATAGCCCAGGTGCACTTTGGTCGCGGCCGGACCGCGACGAAGGGGGCGGATGGCTTGGAGACTCCACCCGACGCGTAGCAGGCGGACCACGCTCCCGGTGGGCCGCCATCTCGAACGTCCGTCGGCCGACGGCCCACTGAACTGCTCACCCTCGCGGCGGCCGCGAATCCTCCACCGACCCGACCGCGAACGCCGGCATCCACCGCCGGCCGACGGACGATCATCGGCCCCCGCGCCAGGCGCGGGGGCCGCTCTGTTATCCACAGGCTGCGTTTTTGCCAGCGGGCGGGGCTGTGCTATCGTCCGCAACCGACGTCCGGTTCCCCCCATTCCGGACGCCCCCGCAGTTTTCTCGATCCGTGTCCCCCGACGGAGGCGAGACGTGCCGAAGTCCCGCGTGATCGCGGCCGGGCTCATCATGGCCGCGCTGGTGATCGGTGTCGCCGTGCCTGGTGGCGCCGACGATCTCACGACCGCCAAGAGCCGCCAGAAGAAGATGCAGGCGGCCCTGGACGACGCCACCCGGGAGCTCAACCAGATCGAGAGCGAGCGCCACTACGCCGAGCAGCGGCTCCAGGCCGCCAACAGCCGCCTCGGCGATGTCCGCGACGACCTGGCCGCGGCCCGCCGGGCCCTCAGCGGGCACGTGTCCTCCCTGTACAAGGCGGGCGGCACCCGCCCGCTGTCGGGGATCCTCGGCAGCAGCGCCGACGTCGTGGTCAGCCGGGTCGAGTTCGAGACCATCCTCCAGGAGGGCCAGGTCGCGGCCGTGGCCGACGCCAAGGTCGCCTTCGACAGCTACGAGGCGGCCATCAAGGACGTCAAGGCGGCCATGGCCCAGATGAGCCGGCTCGAGGCGCGGTCCAAGAAGACGGTCGACAAGCTGAGCCGCAACTTCGAGAAGGCCAAGCAGGTCGCGGACAAGCTGGCCGGGTTCAACACCACCCACCTGGTCAACGGGCGCTTCGTGTCCTGCCCGGTGTCCAAGCCCTACTCGTTCATCGACTCCTGGGGCGCCGCCCGCTCCGGCGGCCGGGCCCACAAGGGGACCGACATCATGAACCCCATGGGCAACAAGGTCCACGCCATCGTCGACGGGGTCATCAGCCGGCAGTCGACCAGCTCGCTGGGCGGCATCAGCCTCTACATGCAGGGCGTCGACGGCAACGAGTACTACTACGCCCACCTCTCCCGGTACGCCTCGGTGACCGGTCAGCGGGTCAAGGCCGGCGAGCTGATCGCCTTCAACGGCGCCACGGGCAACGCCGCCTGGACCGGCCCCCACGTCCACTTCGAGGTCCACCCCGGCGGGGGCTCCCCGGTCAACCCGTACCCGTACGTCAAGGCCGCCTGCGGCTAGACGGGCACCGCACCGCTCGACGCGCCGGTCCGCCACCGGCTACCGTCCCCCCCATGACGGGCGAACCGGACGACGTCGACGCGATGGTCGAGCCGGTGGTGCCGAGCCGGCACCGCTGGCTGGCCGGGCTGCTGGCGGCCGCTCCCGGCGACCGGGTCGCCGACCTGGGCTGCGGCACCGGCGGCTCGCTGGCCCAGGCCGCCCCGTCCGTCGCCGGCGGGCTGCTGGCCGGGCTCGACCTGTCCGCGGCCGCCCTGGCCCGGACCGCCGAGGCCGTCGGGGAGGCGGTCGCCGGCCTGGCCCCGCGACCCGGGCTGCTGTGGGTCCAGGCCGACCTCAAGGCGCCGCTGCCGCTGGCCGACGGCGCCTTCGACCGGGTGCTCTGCCACAACGTGCTCGAGGTCCTGCCCGACCCGGACGCCCTGGTGGCCGAGGCGATCCGGGTCCTGCGCCCCGGCGGTCGGCTGGTCCTGGCCCACAGCGACTTCGACACCCTGATCTTCGCGTCCGAGGACCTGGAGCTGACCCGCCGGCTGGTCAGGGACTACTGCGACACCCAGCAGCCCTGGATGGACGCGGTCGACGGCACCATCGGCCGGCGCCTGGCCGACATCGCCGGGCGGGCCGGGCTGGTGGTGGAGGACGTGCAGGCCGCGGTCGTGCTCGGCCGGCGGTTCCTGCCCGGGGAGATCGGCTGGGGCTACGCCCGCAACCTGGCCGACACCCTCAGCGGCGACGGCCGGGCCGACCCGGCTGAGCTGGACCGATGGCTGGCCGGGCTGCAGCGGCTGGACGACCGGGGGGCCTTCTTGTTCAGCGTCAACGACTACGCCGTCATCTGTGGTCGAATGCCCAGGTGACGCACTCCGCGCGATGGGCGCAACAGTTCGCCGCCCGACCGGCCGATAGACAGACCGTGATGGGACGGCCAGCTCGCATCTTCCTCGCCGTCGAGCTCCTGCTCGGCGTCACCTATTTCCGGCTGCCCGACTCGCTCCTACGGGCGGTCGTGTACTGCACCCTCGGTCTCGGCATGGTGGTCGCCGTGGTCGTCGGGACCCGCCTCTACCGGCCGTCCAAACCGCTGGCCTGGTACCTGCTGGCCGCCGGCCAGCTCTCCTTCACCGTCGGCGACGCCATCAACTACACCTACCAGTGGGTGCTGGAGGTCGAGCCGCCCTACCCGTCGGTGGCCGACGCCTTCTACCTGGCCTGCTACGCCCTGCTGGCCGCCGGGCTGCTGCTGCTGGTCCGCGAGCGGGCCCCCGGCCGCGACGTGGCCAGCCTGATCGACGCCACCATCATCACCACCGGGGTCGGCCTGCTGTCCTGGGTGTTCCTGATCGGGCCCAACGTGCGCGTGCCCGACCTGCTCCTGTCCCAGCGGCTGGTCTCGATCGCCTACCCGCTGTGCGACGTGCTGCTGGTGGCGGTGGCGGTGCGGATGTGGCGGACGGGCGACCATGGCACCGTCGCCTCCCGCCTGCTGATGCTCGGGCTGGTGGCCCTGCTGGCCGCCGACAGCGTCTACGGCCTGTCCCTGCTCGACGGGGGCTGGGACGCCGGCGGGCCCATCGACGCCACCTGGATCGTCTTCTACCTGGGCGTCGGCCTGGCCGCCCTGCACCCGTCGATGGTCTCGCTCAGCGAGCCGGCCCCGCCGAGCGCCCGGCTGACCGAGACCCGGCTGGCCCTGCTGGCCGCCGCCTCCCTGATGGCCCCGGCGGTGCTGGTCATCCAGACGCTGCGGGACGAGCCGCTCGACGTCGGCGTGATCGCCGGCGGCTCGGTCGTGCTGTTCCTGCTCACCCTGGCCCGCATGGGCGGCCTGGCCAGCGAGGTGGCCATGCAGACCGAGCGCAAGCGGGCCATGCAGACGGTGCTGCGGGCGACCGAGCAGGAGCGGGTCCGGCTGGCCGCCGACCTCCACGACGGGCCGGTGCAGGAGCTGACCGCGCTCCGCTACGGCCTCACCCGGGCCCGCAACCGCATCCAGCGCGGGCAGCCCGACCAGGCCGAGGGCCTGCTGGCCGAGCTCGAGGACGAGCTCGCCGCCGGCATCACCGGCCTGCGCCGGCTCATGGCCGAGCTGCGGCCGGCCGTGCTCGACGAGCAGGGCCTCGAGGTGGCGCTGCACAACCAGGTGCGGGCCTTCGAGGCGACCAGCGGGGTGGCCTGCGCCATCTCGACCGGCCTGCAGAGCCGGCTCGCCCCCGATCTCGAGACGGTCCTGTACCGGGTCACCCAGGAGACGCTGAACAACGTCGGCAAGCACGCCGGCGCGTCCCGGGTCACCGTCACGCTGGCGGCCGAGAACGGCTCGGTGCGCCTGCGGATCAACGACGACGGGGTCGGCTTCGACCCGATCGCGGCCAGCAGCCTCCTCAGCGAGGGCCACTTCGGCCTGGCCGGCATGCGCGAACGGGTCGAGATGGTCGGCGGCCACCTCAGCATCGACTCAGCCCCCGGCCACGGCACCACCGTCGACGTCGAGATGGCCAACCACCCCGTCGACCAGCTCACCAGCTAGGTCCGGCACCCTCCAGCGGTCCAGCCGGTCCCCGGGCGCCCTCCAACGACCGACCCGGTCCGATTCCCTGGCGCCCTGCAACGACCCGGCTCGGGCCCAGCCCCCCGGAGGGGGAGCGTAGCCCAGCAGCTGGTTGGGTGCGCGCGGCTGTCCACAGCCCCCGACCGAACACGCCCCTGACCGAACCGAAGAGCCCCTGACCGAAGCGCATGCCTGTGGGCTGGCACAGGCGCTCTTGGGGGGCCGTGGGGGGAGCGAGCTCCCCCCACATGGATCGGGGCTTAGCTCAGGCTCCGCCGCCGCCGCCGGACCGCCAAGCCGCCACCACCGTGTCGCGGATGCGGTCGGCGCCGCAGTGCTTGGGGAGGAAGGCGAAGGCGCCGGCGGCTCGGACCGCTTCGGCCGACTCCTCGGTCTCGTAGGCCGAGAGGACGACCACGCGGACGGCCGGATGCTCATGGACGATCTGCTCGGTCGCCTGGAAGCCGTTGGTGGACGGCATCCTGAGGTCCATCAGGACCACGTCGGGGCGGAGCGAGCCGACCATGGCCACGCCCTGGACTCCGTCGGGGGCTTCCCCGACGACCTCGATGCCGGCGTCCTCGAGCACGCCCCGGAGCGCGTTGCGGATGGCGGCGGCGTCGTCGACCAGCAGCACCCTCGGGCCCTGCTGGGCACCCTGGCGTTCCTGTCCCTGGCTGTCCTGTTCCTGGGTCATCGGCGCTTGGTGCCCATCTGAACGAGCGGCCAAGCCTGCAGCCCGGGTTCCGTCCGGATCGTGACCTTGGCCGGAGGTGAGGACGATGACCGCGCCGGCGCGCGTGCCCTGCTGATAGCTGGTCGTCGAGGTCATGTCGTGTCCCAGGTCGGGGGTCAGGCGCTCTTCCTTCTAGAGTCGGAACCCCGGCCGGGTGGGTTGAGCCTGAGGTTAGGCGAACCTTTGCCAATCTGATAGCGTATGACTGAATTGCCTCATTCAACCCTGGTCAGGGGCTGCGCCCGGGAGCTGGCTCGCGCGCTGGCTGGCGGCATGCGCCGACCTCGAGGACCTGTTCGCCCACCACCATCTGCTTGACGCGATCATCGAGGAGGTCGACGGCCGCCGGATCCGGGTCGGCGAGCGCTGGCTGATCGACTTCGCCTCCTGCAACTACCTCGGCCTCGACCTGGACCGCGAGGTGATCGAGGCGATCCCGGCCTACCTGGACCAGTGGGGGACCCACCCCAGCTGGTCGCGGATGCTGGGCAGCCCGGCCCTGTACCGGCAGATCGAGACCCGGCTCACCGAGCTGCTGGGGGCGGGCGACACGCTGCTGCTGCCGACCCTGACCCACATCCACGCCTCGGTCATCCCGGTGCTGGCCTCGGACGGGACCATCTTCGTCGACTCCCGGGCCCACAAGACGATCTGGGACGGCTGCGTGGCCGCCCGGGCCCACGGGGCCACCGTGGTCCGCTACGCCCACGACGACCCGGCGGCCCTGGAGCGGCTGCTGCACCGGCACCCCAAGGCCCCCCGCCTGGTCTGCATGGACGGGATCAACTCGATGACCGGCAACCCGCCCGACCTGCCGGCCTTCCTCGCCCTGGCCCGGGCCAACGACGCCCTGCTGTACGTCGACGACGCCCACGGGTTCGGGGTGGTCGGGGAGCGGGACCGGGAGGAGATCAGCCCGTATGGCCGCCGCGGCAACGGGGTCGTCCGCCACCTGGGCGAGCGCTACGACCACGTGGTGCTCACCGGCGGCTTCTCCAAGGCCTACTCGTCCCTGCTGGCCTTCGTCGCCTGCCCGCCCGAGCTCAAGCGCCTGCTCAAGGTGACCGCCCCCCGTACCTGTACTCGGGCCCGTCCCCGGTGGCCTCGCTGGCCAGCGTGCTCGTCGGGCTCCAGGTCAACGAGGCCAGGGGGGACGACCTCCGGGCCGTGCTCTGGTCCAGAACCCGGCGGATCCTGGACCACCTGGAGAAGCTGGGGGGCGTTCACCCTCAACCGCTCCGGGTTCCCGATCGTCGAGGTGCCCCTGGCCGACTCCGACGACCTGGCCAGGGCCGAGCGCTTCCTGCTGGAGCGGGGCATCTACGTCACCCTGGCCTTCTACCCGGGCGTGCCCCGCGAGGAGGTCGGGTTCCGCATCCAGGTGACCGCCGCCAACACCGACGACGAGGTCACCGAGCTGCTGGCCGCCCTCGACCAGCTGGCCGACGTCGTCCCCCTCCGCCAGCTCTCGGCCGGTTCCAGGGAACCGGTCTGCCTCGTCGCGGGTTATCCCGAGAGCAGCCGGGAAAGGAACTGGGCGGGGAAAGAGGGGGCGATGGCTGCGATGCACCCATTTGCCGGGCTGGACGGGGACCGTCCGCGGCCGCGGCTGGCCGGGTCGGTGTCCCGCTCGGCACGGCCTGTCCCGGCGCCGGCCCTGCTGCGCCGACTGGAGCCGCTGGCCGCGGTGTTCTGCGGGCTGCACG
>CALGFH010000085.1 GCA_937881255.1 uncultured Actinomycetes bacterium | reverse complement strand
GAGCCCCCCGTCGGCGAGCACCCGCGCCGTCGCGGCCCGGGAGCGCTCCACCGCCTCGCTCCAGAGCCGGTAGAGCTCGGCGGGGGAGTCGTCGGCCGCCGAGCGCCACGCCCAGTCGGGGTCGGCCTCGAAGTCGACCGCGTCCCAGGGCGGCCTCATCGGCTCCCCGGTCAGGAAGACAGCGGTGCGTTGGTCCTCGACCAGGGCGAGGTGCTTGAGCAGCCCGCCAAGGGTCATCGCCGACGGCGGGTGCGGCCTGCTGAGGCCGGCCGCGTCCAGGCCGCCGCACTTCCAGGCGAACTGCGCGCGGGCGCGGTCCAGCGCGAAGCGCAGCATCTCGACCTCGCCGGCCGTCATCGACGGCTCGTGGATGGTCGTGTCCAGCACGATGTTCTCGGTCATGCGCGGCATGCTAGCCACTGTCCCCGACAGTCATCGGGCAGCTCAGGGGGGACCGAGGACGTGGTTCGTCAGCCAGGGGTTGCGGAACGCGCCCCGCGGGTCGAGCTGGTCGACCAGGCGCTTGAAGTCGGGCAGGCGTTCGTACAGCGGGGTGATGGTCGTGGCGTCGGCCACGAAGACCTTGCCCCAGTGGGGCCGCGCGCCGAACGGGGCGAGCGCGGCCTCCAGCTCGACGAGCACCCGCTGGACGCCGACCGGGTCGGGGTGCCAGGTGAAGTGGATGGCGACGGTGTCCTGGCCGTACTGGGGGCTCATCCAGAGGCGGTCGGCGGCGACGGTCCGCAGCTCGCTCACCTGCAGCAGCGGCCGGACCCGCTCGGCCAGGGCGTGCACGGCCCCGATGGCGGCGGCGGCGTGGAGGCGCGGGATCTGGTACTCGGACTGGAGCTCGGCGCCGCTGCTGGGCGTGAAGCCCATCCGGAAGTGCGGCAGCCGATCCCACCACGGGCCGGCCACACCCAGCTGGAGCGTGCAGTTGACCGGGTCGAGCTCGATGATCGGGTGCCGGTCGACGGTCGCCGCGGCCGCGCCGAACAGGTCGTCGTGGAGCTGCTCGGGGTCGTCGGTGACCCGGCTCTTGACCCAGACCTGATCGACCGCCTCGCCCCAGCGGGTGAACACGCTCACGCTGTCGCCGGTGGCGGTCACCTGGTCGAAGTGCTCGTGCAGGGCGTCCCAGGCGAGGCCCTCGAAGACCCGCTGGCGGACCTGGTAGGCAGGCTCGGCGTCCAGGGTGAGGCGGGTGACCGCACCCAGCGCCCCCAGCCCGACGACCAGGCCGTCGAAGTCGGGGTCGCCCCGGGAGGCCGTGAGGAGCTCGCCGGAGGAGGTGACCAGCTCAAGGCCGGCGACCGAGGTGGCGAGATTGCCGTTGGCGTCCCCGGAGCCGTGGGTGGCGGTGGCCACCGCTCCCGCGACCGAGATGTGGGGCAGCGACGCCAGGTTGGCCAGGGCCAGGCCCTCGCGCTCGAGCACCTCGGCCAGCTCGCCGTACCTGAGGGCCGCGGAGAGGCTGACCGTGCCGGCCTCCCGGTCGACGGCGACCTCCTCGGGCAGGCCCTCCAGGCTGACCAGCTCGTCGGAGTCGGCGAGGTCGGTGAACGAATGCCTCGACCCGAGCGCCCGTACCCGGGGCGCGTTGGCCACGACCTCCTGCAGCTGCTCCACCGTGGACGGCCGGTGCAGCTTGCCGGCCCGGTACCGGTAGTTCCCGGCCCAGTTCGTCTCGTGCACTGTCCACTCCTTCCTCGGCAAGCGGATTGTCGCAGGCGACCAGCGGGGGGAACCATCGGGCGGGGCCGCTGGTTGTCCAACTGGGCGCGCTTCGCGCAACCAGGGATGCGACCGGCTAGGTTCAGGAGGCCTTCGTCATGAGGAAGGGATTTGCCAGGGCGGCGCTGCTCGCCGTGATCGTGGTCGCCGGGGCGGCCTGTGGTGGCGGCGACGACGCGCCGTCGGAGACCGCGGCGCCGGCGGGGCCGACGACCACGGCGGCCCAGGGGGCCAGCGGCGCGACCGTCGCGGTCGCCAACAGCAGCCTCGGGGACGTCCTGGTGGACGCCGACGGCCGCACGCTCTACGCCTTCACCAAGGACCAGGGCGACCAGTCGGCCTGCAGCGGTGAGTGCGCCGCCAACTGGCCGGCGCTGACCGGCACCGCCACCGCCGGGACCGGGGCCGAGGCGGGGCTCCTGTCGACCGCCACGCAGGCCAACGGCAGCTCGCAGGTGACCTACGACGGCAAGCCGCTGTACTACTTCGCCGGCGACGCCAAGCCCGGCGACATCAAGGGTCAGGGCGTCGGCAACGTGTGGTTCGCCGTCGCCGCCGACGGCGAGCTGGTGAAGGCGAAGGCCGGCGGCGGCACCTACCCCTGATCGGCGCCCCTCGCAAGAAACCGGTGGTGGCGTGCGGAACCGCCCTGTCATGCTGCGGCCGTGCCTGAGAACTACTTCGACGAGCGGATCGCCAAGAGCTACGAGGCCAGGTGGCCGGAGCTGTTCGAGCCGGCGATGGTCGATCCCCCGGTGCGCTTCCTCGCCGGGCTGGCGGGGGGTGGGGCCGCGCTCGAGCTGGGGATCGGGACCGGGCGCATCGCCATCCCGCTCAGCCGGCGGGGGGTCCGGGTGCACGGGATCGAGCTGTCGCCGGACATGGTGGCCGAGCTGCGGGCCAAGGCGGGGACGGACGACATCGGCGTGACCGTCGGCGACTTCGCCACCACCAGGGTGGCGGGGAGGTTCGCGCTCGCCTACCTGGTGCGCAACACGATCATGAACCTGACCACCCAGGACGAGCAGGTGGCCTGCTTCGCCAACGTCGCCGCCCAGCTGGAGCCCGGCGGGTGCTTCGTCATCGAGGTGATCGTCCCGCAGCTGCAACGGCTCCCGCCGGGCGAGACCGTCCGCCCGTTCACGGTGACCCCGGCCCATCTCGGCTTCGAGGAGTTCGAGGTCGCCACCCAGATCGCGTCCTCCCACCACTACTGGGTGGTCGACGGCCGGCTGGAGACGCTCTCGGCGCCGTTCCGCTACGTGTGGCCCTCGGAGCTGGACCTGATGGCCCGGCTCGCCGGGATGACCTTGCGCGAGCGCTGGGCCGACTGGGACCGCGCGCCCTTCACCAGCGACTGCCGGTCGCACGTTTCGGTCTGGGAGAAGACGATGGAGCCAGTCGTCGACGTGTTGGAGGACCCCCCCATGACCGACCAGTACCTTGCCGGCGCCTGCAACATCGGGCCGGCCGAGATCGCGATGCGGCGGCGGGCCGGGCATGCCGGGCTGGTGGTCACGGCCGCGCTCGCCGCGGTGCTGCTCCGGTCCGACCTGCATCCGGCCTGGCGGCTGGTGCTGGCCCTGCCGGCGGCCGGGAGCGCCGCCGGGTACCTGCAGGCGCGGCAGCGGTTCTGCGCCAACTTCGGGTGGCGGGGCGTCTACAACTTCGGGGCCATGGGCCAGGAGCAGCGGGTCGCCGACGACCGGGCGCGGGCCGAGGACCGCCGCCGGGCCCTGCGGATCATGGGGGCCTCGGCCGCCGTGGGGGCCGGGGTGGCGCTCACGGCGATGGCTGTTGGCTGAGCCGCCCGGCGCCCAGGCCGAAGTGCCGGGCGACCTCGGCGGCCACGTCGTCGACGGGTCGTGACCCGTCCACCACCAGGAGCTTGCCGCCGAGCCGGGCTGCCTGGGCGGCCACGTGCCCGGCGAACAGGGCGTCGCGCTCCATCCAGTTGGCGAAGGCGGCCGGAGGGTCGGGGCAGGCGGCGACGTAGTCGTGGGCCCAGGGGCGGCGGGCGTAGTGCTCGAGCTGGAACCGGGGGGTGGGGACGACCCAGACGGCGCGGGCGAACGGGATGCCGGCCCGGTGGAGCAGCTCGGGGAGGAGGTCGGCGCCCTCGGCGACGCCGGGCCGGGGGGCGGTGCGGAGCTCCTCGAGCAGGTAGGGGAACTGCTCGCGGTAGAAGTTGACCTCCTGCTCGGCCTGCCAGGCGGGTGGGCGGCTGAGGCGGTCGCAGTCGGGCAGGGCCACGAGCTGGCGGATGGCCTGGCTGGGGGAGCGGCGGACCAGGGCCAGGCGGGGCTCGGCGCCCTCGTCGCAGTGGAAGGCGTGCAGGTCGTGGCGCCGGGCCAGGAGGTCGGCGATGGTGCTCTTGCCGGCGCAGGGGGAGCCACCGATGTAGAAGGTGGCGCCGGCCGGTCCGGGCATCAGCCGGTGGCGGCGGGCCCGCTGGTGTCGATCAGCTCCACCGGGTTGGTGAGCCGGCCGAGGCCGGTGATGGCGATGGTCACCTGGTCGCCCGGGCGGAGGGTCAGGTCGGGGGGCGGGACGATCGAGGTGCCGGTGAGCAGGACCGCGCCCCGGGGGAGGTCCTGGCCGCGCCAGAGCCAGTCGACCAGCTCGGGGAGGCTCCGCTTCATGTCCGCGACCGAGCAGCGGTCGGCGAACAGCTCGGCCCCGTCGCGCTCGATCGACAGGGCGATCTCCATCTCCGCCGGGTCGGGCGCCTCGCCGACCGGGACCAGGCAGGGGCCGAGGGCGCAGCTTCCCTGGTAGAGCTTGGCCTGGGGGAGGTACAGCGGGTTCTCGCCCTCGATGGAGCGGGAGGACACGTCGTCGCCGATGGTGTAGCCGGCGATCCGGCCGTGCCGGTCGACCACCAGGGCCAGCTCGGGCTCGGGCACGTCCCAGTGGGAGTCGGCCCGCACGCCGATCGGCTGGCCCGGGCCCCTGGCCGTGCCCGGCAGGGCCTTGAGGAAGAGCTCGGGGCGCTCGGCCAGGTAGACCTTGTCGTAGGCGTCCAGGCCCTCGGACTCCTCCAGGCGGGCGTCGCGGCTGCGCAGGAACGTGACCCCGGCCGCCCAGACCGGCTGGGAGCCGACCGGGGCGAGCTGCTGGGCGCCGCCGGGCACGGGACCGACGGCCGGGGCGCCGAGCAGCACCTCCAGGGCACCGGGGTCGCCGCCGAGGACGCCGTCGATGCTGGCCCCGGCGTCGAGCAGCTCGGCCGGGCCGTCGCCGGCCGGGCCCCGGGCCAGCCGGGGCCGCCCTTCGACCAGCAGCTGCCAGATCGCCACCGCTCAGCCCTCCGCCGGCAGGATCGTGATGGTCCGGGTCGAGGTGTAGAAGTCCCTGGCCGCCTTGCCCTGCTCGCGGGGGCCGAAGCTGGAGCCCTTCTCGCCGCCGAAGGGGGCCAGGTAGTCCACCCCCGAGGTGGGGGCGTTGACCCGGATCATGCCGGTGTCCAGCCGGGCGGCCAGGCCGAGGGCGCGGTCCAGGTCGCCGGTGAACACCGAGCTGACCAGGCCGTAGCCGACCCCGTTGGCGACCGCGACCGCCTGGTCGGTATCGGGAACGGCCAGCACCACCGCGATCGGGCCGAACACCTCCTCCTGGGCCAGCCGGGCGCCCGGGTCGAGGTTGTCGACCAGGGTCGGGGCCACGAACCAGCCTGGCCCGTCGCCGGCCTTCCCGCCGGTCAGCAGGCGCCCGCCGGCGCTCGCGGCCTCCTCGGCCGCCTCCACCACCCGCCGGCGGGCCTGCTCGGTGATGACCGGCCCGACCACCGTGGCCTCCTCGGCCGGGTCGCCGACGGCCAGGCCCTGGACGGCCGCGACCAGGGCCTCGGTGAACGGGCCGGGGTCGCCGACGACGATGGCCCGGCTGGTGGCGGTGCACTTCTGGCCGGCGTAGCCCATCGCCGCCCCGGCGATCACCGTGGCCGCCCGTTCCGGGTCGGCGTCCGGGAGCACGATCGAGGCGTTCAGCCCGCCCATCTCGGCCTGGCTGGGGATGCCCCGCCCGGTCGCGGCCACCGCCACCTGGCGGCCCACCGCCACCGAGCCGGTGAACGAGAGGCAGTCGACCTCCTCCAGCAGCGCCTTGCCCGTCCCGGCCCCGCCGGGCACCACCTGGAGCAGGTCGTCGGGCAGGGCCGGGGCCAGCAGCTCGGCCAGGCGCAGGGCGAGCCCGGTCGCGTCCGGCGACGGCTTGAGCAGGACCGCGTTGCCGAAGGCGAGCGCCGGCGCGGCCTTCCACAGCGGGATGGCGACCGGGAAGTTCCAGGGGGTGATCAGCCCGGCCACCCCCCGGGGCCGCCGCCGGGCCAGCAGCAGCCCGGCCGGGCTCGGGCCGGGGTAGGTCTCGCCGTCCGGGTCGAGGGCCTGCTGGGCGTAGTAGCGCAGGATCCCGACCCCCCGGGAGAGCTCGGCGCCGGCCTCGGTGACCGGCTTGCCGACCTCCCGGACCATCAGCCCGGTCAGCTCCGGGGCCGCCCCGGCCAGGGCGTCGGCCGCCCGCTCGAGGGCCGCCGAGCGCTCCAGGGCCGAGCCGGCCGCCCAGGGCCCGGCGGCCGCCCGGGCCCGCCCGGCCGCGGCCGCGACCGCCTCGGCGCCGGCCTCCTCGAACTCGGCCACGAGCTCGTCGGGTCGCTGGGGAGAACGGCTCTCGAGCGCCACCTGCCTCGCCTCCATCCCGTCGGGTCGGCTGCCGCCCAAACAGTAGCGGAGGGTCGGTCGCGGCTAGAATCCGGTAGGCCCGGGTGAGGGCGCCGCCGATCCCGAGTGGAGGCCATGAGCTTGCAGGGGGCTGTAGCCGCCGACCCCGAGGTCGCGGTGGTGGGGAGCCTCAACCTGGACCTGGTGGTGCGGGTGGCCCGGCTGCCCGGACCGGGGGAGACGGTCTCGGGCGACGACGTGTTCCGCAACCCCGGCGGCAAGGGGGCCAACCAGGCGGTGGCCGCGGCCCGGCTGGGGCGCCGGGTGGCCATGGTCGGCCGGGTCGGCGACGACGCCGCCGGCCGCGAGCTGCTGGGATCGCTGGAGGCCGACGCGGTCGACACCTCGCGGGTGCGGGTCGTGGCCGGGGTCCCCAGCGGCATCGCCCTCATCACCGTGAGCGAGGACGGCGAGAACCAGATCGTGGTCAGCCCCGGGGCCAACGCCCGCCTGACCCCCGACGACGTCGGCCAGGCCGGGGCGGCCCTGGGCGCGGCCACGGTGACCCTGCTCCAGCTGGAGGTGCCGCTGGAGGCGGTGGCCGCCGCCGCCCGGGCGGCCGGGGGCACGGTGGTGCTCAACCCGGCGCCGGTGCGGGACCTGCCCGAGGAGCTGGTGGCCGAGGTCGACGTGCTGGTCCCCAACCGGGTCGAGCTGGCCCAGCTGGCCGGCGGGGCCGAGCCGGGGACGGTCGCCGAGGCCACCCGGCTGGCCGGCAGGCTCCCGGCCCGGGCGGTGGTGGTCACCCTGGGCGCCGACGGCTGCCTGGTGATCGTGGGCGGCGACACCGTCCACGTCCCCGCCGTCCCGGTCCGGGCGGTCGACACCACCGCCGCCGGGGACGCCTTCTGCGGCGGGCTGGCCGACGCCCTGGCCGGCGGCGCCACCCTGGAGGACGCGGCCCGGCGGGCGGTCCGGGTCGCCGCCGCGTCCTGCCTGCGCCCCGGCGCCCAGGCGTCCCTGCCCACCCCCGGCGACCTCCAGGCCCTGCCCGAGCCGGCCGGGCCCTGACCAGGCATCCCATGGCACCCGTCACCCTGGCCGTCCTCGGCGCCGGCAACCGCGGGAACGCCCACGGCGACTGGGCGCTGGCCAACCCGGACCGGGCCCGGGTGGTGGCCGTGGCCGAGCCCCAGGAGGTGCGGCGCCGCCGCTTCGCCGCCCGGCACGGCCTCGGCCACGGGGCGGACGTCGCCGCCTGGCAGGAGCTGGCCGCCCGGGGCCAGGTGGCCGACGCCGTCCTGATCTGCACCCAGGACGCGATGCACGCCGACCCGGCGATCGCCTTCGCCGAGCTCGGCTACCACGTGCTCCTGGAGAAGCCGATGGCCACCACCGAGGCCGACTGCCGGCGCATCGTCGGGGCGGTGGAGCGGGCCGGGGTGATCTTCTCGGTCTGCCACGTCCTGCGCTACACCCCCTACACCGCCCTGGTGAAGCAGGTGGTGGACGCCGGGCGCCTGGGCCAGGTGGTCTCGGTCCAGCACCTGGAGCCGGTCGGGTTCCTCCACCAGGCCCACTCCTACGTCCGCGGCGCCTGGCGGCGGGAGGGGGCGGCCACCTTCATGCTCATGGCCAAGTCCTGCCACGACCTCGACTGGCTGCAGTACGTGGTCGGGCGGTCGATCCGCCGCGTGGCCAGCTTCGGCTCCCTCACCCACTTCCGGCCCGAGCACCGGCCGGCCGGGGCGGCCGACCGCTGCCTCGACTGCGGGGTCGAGGCGGCCTGCCCGTACTCGGCCGTGCGCTTCTACTCGCGCTGCCTGGAGCGCGGCCCCGGCTGGCCGCTGGACGCCGTCATCGAGCGCTACAGCGAGGAGGACCTGCTGGCGGCGCTGCGCTCCGGTCCCTACGGGCGCTGCGTCTACGGCGGCGACAACGACGTGGTCGACCACCAGGTGGTGGCGATGGAGTTCGACGGCGGCCCCACCGGCTCGTTCGTGATGACCGGCTTCAACGCCGGCGGCCACCGGCGGACCCGGCTGTTCGGCACCCACGGCGAGCTGGAAGGCGACGGCGAGAGGGTCCGGGTCCACGACTTCCTCACCGGCACGGCCGAGACCCTGGAGGTCCTGCCCCCCGGGGACGCCACCGCCGGCGGCGGCCACGGCGGCGGCGACTGGGGCCTGATGGACGCCTTCACCCGCGCCGTGGCCACCGGCGACCGGGCCCACGTCCTCACCGGCCCCCTGGCGTCCCTTGAGGCCCACCTGGTCGTGTTCGCCGCCGAACGGGCCCGCCGCGAGGGCGTGGTCGTCACCGTTCCCCCCGAGGGCCACCCCGGGTAGGGTCATGCCATGCAGTCAGCTCCCCAGGAGGTCGTCGACCATGGGTGATCGTCGGGTGGCCCTCAGCCAGGGCAAGCGGTTCGGCTGGTGGGTCGAGGGCCGGTCGGGCAGCGGCCGCCTGTTCATGAAGACCTGGTGGCCAACCCAGGGCCTGGCCCGCATGGTCGCCCGGATGGTGGGCGGCACCGGGGTGGTCGGGGGCGACCGGTCCTGACGACGATGCTTTGCATAGTAGTCTCGCGCTAACTATACTTAGCACAAGCGAGGAGCGGCCCGGGAGTCGCTCGACGAGGAGGAGACACCCTGATGGCCGATCCCACCGACCCCACCCAGGAGATCCAGGCCCAGGTCCTGGACGGCATCCGCAAGAGCCAGGAGGCCGTGGTCGACGGCATGCGCGCCTGGGCCGAGACCGTCCAGCAGCTCGTGCCCGGCAGTGCCCAGGCCGCCGCCGTGCCCGGCGCCGGCCAGCTGCCCTCGGCCACCGAGGTCGTCGACTCGGTGTTCGACTTCGCCGCCCAGCTCCTCAACGCCCAGC
>CALGFH010000084.1 GCA_937881255.1 uncultured Actinomycetes bacterium | reverse complement strand
CGCCCCGGTCCCAGGAGGAGCTGGCCGCCGCCGGCGCCCTGCCGCCCTGGCTGGGGGACCCGGCGCTGCACCGCAGCCACCAGTCGAGCCTGCTCCGCAAGGACCCGGACTTCTACCGGCCGCTGTTCCCCGACACCCCCGACGACCTGCCGTACGTGTGGCCGGTCCGTTCGGCCTCGCGCAAGCCCTAGCCGTCGGTCAGGGGCAGGCGGCGCAGGCCGCCGCCGTCGGTGACGACCAGGACCTCCAGGCGGTTGGGGCCAGCGACGAACCCGCCGCCATCGAGCATGCCGGCGAAGCGCAGGGTGCCGTCGCGGCCCTCGGGGGCGACCTCGGCCACGGTCGCGACCCGGCCGTTGAGGGCCAGGGCGAGCCGGGTGCCGGCGGGCGTCCCGGGCGGGGGCCGGCCGGCCACCAGGGCCGGGACCTCGCCCCGGGCGGGGCGCACGTCGGCGAAGGCGCCGAGGCCCTCGACGGTGGCGGGCGGCCCGCCGCCCTCGCGGACCTCGAGCCCGGCCAGGGACCGGCCGACCAGGTCGGGCCGGAGGCCGAGGCGGTCCAGGCCCCGGCCCGGCTCGGCCCCCAGGCGCGGCCGCACCGACGGGCGGGCCGGCAGGCCGCCCCGTAGGGCCCTGGCCTGGTTGGCCGGCCCGTCGACGGTCACCACCTGGGGCGGCTCGTCGGGCCGGAGGCGGGTGAAGAACCGCTTGGCGGCCGTCGTCCGCGGCGGGCCAAGGGCCGAGCGCCCGTCGACCGGCCACGGCACCTCGACACGGGCGTAGCCGGCCAGGGTCGGCAGCAGGTCGACGTGCTCCCAGTTGCGGTCGTCGACCCGGGGCCGGTGCTGGCCGGGCTCCTTGACGAACAGCGGCACCCACATGACCCCGGGGGCGTTGTCGCGGCCGATCACCCGCGGGTGGGTGCCCGGCTGGAAGCTGATGCCGTGGTCGGCGGTGACCACCACCAGGGCCCGGTCGTACAGGCCGCTGGCCCGCAGGCTGGCCAGCACCTCGCCGAGCAGCCGGTCGGCCCAGGCCAGCTGGAGGCGGTGGCGCTCGGTGGCCAGCCGGGTCCAGGCCGGCTCGTCCCCCCAGGAGGCCCCCCTGGTGGCCAGGCCCAGGGTGCGGGACGGCTCGGGGTAGCGCAGCCCGGACGGCAGCGACCGCCACGGGCGGTGGGGCAGGAGCAGGTGCAGGTAGTGCAGCCGCGGGGTGGCCGCCGGTGGGTCGGGGGTCAGCCCCTCCCGGAACTCGGCGAAGCCGGCCGGCCGGGTGGCCGCCGTCCCGGGCTGGCCCGGCGGCGCCGTGGTCGGCACCACCGGCTGCTCGAACTGGGCCGTGACCTGCTGCTCGCGCTCCCAGGGGGAGACCAGCTCGGCCACCAGGGCGCCGCTGCGGCGCAGGGCCCGCCACGGCCCGGCCCCGGCCGGCCGGCCGGCGGCCGCACCCTGGGCGCCGGCGTGACAGCGCCGCCGCGGGCACAGCATGGTCGAGGTCTCGTGCACGTCCAGCCGGTAGGCGCCGTCGAGCAGGGTGAACAGGTTGTCGGGGTAGCTGCGGTGGTGCGGGGGCAGGGCCCGGCTGGGGTAGCGGCCGGTGAGCATGGCCGGGAAGGCGTCGCGGGTCCACTGGGTCACGGCGGTGGCGTTGCGGTACCAGGTCGAGCGCCCGGCCAGCCAGGCGAAGCTCGGGTAGGTGGCCGGGTCGACCCGCCCGCCGGTGTCCAGCAGCGAGGTCAGGGGCAGCTCGTCGAAGGCGACGACCACGATCGGGGGCCGCCCGGCCGCCGGCTCGCCCGCCGGGGCCGGGCGGGGAACCGGGTCGTCGCCGTCGGGCAGGACCAGGGCCGAGGCCGGGGAGGCGAGCAGGAACATGCCGGCGGCCAGCAGCGGCGCCGGGGCGGCCACCCGCAGCACCCGGGCCAGCGCCGGCAGCCTGCGGTACAGGGCGGTCCCGGCCACGGCGGCCAGGGCGGCGGCCACGGCCAGGGGCAGGCCCCGCAGCGGCGTCAGGTGCCGGCCCACCTGCACCGACAGGGCGGCCAGGAGCCCGGCCACCATGGCCAGGTGGACGGCCCGGCGGGCCCGGGGACCGGCCAGCCCGGCCAGCGCCCCGGCGGCCGCCAGGGCCAGCGGCGGGGCCATGGCGACCATCGCCGCCAGGAAGACCAGGTCAGCGGCGTCCAGGCGCTCCAGGACGAGGAAGTCGGGGCTGTGGCCGAGCACGTCGAGGGCGGGCAGGGCGATCGCCAGACCACACAGGCCGGACAGCTCCAGCAGCAGCGGCAGCTCGCGGCGGACGGTGGGACGGTCCATGCGAACCAGACGCCGGCCACCCGCCGGCCGGTTTCCCGGGCGGCCGGCTGTGGCCGATCCGTTACGAGCAGGACGGCCGGTCGCGGTACGCTTGGTCGGATCGCGGCCGCTGGGGCCGCAGCGACGACGGCGGGAGCGGGGTAGCAAGGGTGGCCATCAAGGGCAAGAGCAAGCGCAGCCAGGGGCGGCCGGTACGCCGGCCGGCCACCGGGCCGCGGATCCAGAACGTCGAACGGCGCCTCCCCTGGTACCGGGCCACCGCCTTCCCGGTCACGCTGGCCGTGATCGCCCTGCTCGGCACCCTGGTGGCCGCGGCCAACCGGGTCCAGGAGGGCTGGACCCGGGACGACGTCCGCCGCTTCACCGCCGACCTGCGCACCCAGACCGACCAGCTCCCGGCGGTCATCGGCACCGGCTCCGCCGAGCTGCCCGGGTTCCCCAGCGCCCAGGAGCTGGCCGGCGGCAAGCTGACCCCCAAGCAGCTGGCCGTCCGGGCCAGCGGCTGGACGGCCAAGCTGGGCCAGATCCAGGGCCGGGTCGAGTCGATCACCGTGGGCGAGCCGCCGGCCGAGGCCGGCGCCGACGGCGAGCCGGCCAACACCGTCGGCGGCCGCGAGGCCATGCTGACCAGCGTCCGCGACAGCTACGTGGCCGCGATCGGCATGTACACCGAGGCGGCCAACATCTTCCAGAAGGCCGGCGAGGCCCCGGCCAAGAGCGCCACCGCCACCGCCCTGGTCGAGCAGGGCGCGGCCACCGCCACCCGGGCCGGCCAGGCCATGGACGCCGCCGCCGGCACCCTGGCCCGCATCCACGGCCGCTACGGCCTCGACCTGACCCGCCAGATGCCGGGCGAGTCGACCGAGGCCTTCGGCGCCCGCTTCTCCGGCGCCGCCCCCAGCAACCTCCTGCCGCCGAACTAACCGGTCGACGAGGGATGTCGGGGGCCGGCCGACCAACCGCCTCCCCGATCCATGTGGGGGGAGCCCGCTGCCCCCACGGCCCCCCAGAAGCGCGTGTGCCATGGGGAGGGAGCGTGCTTCGTTGAGGGTGTTGCTGGTCCACAACCCGACCGCGGGTGGTGGGCGGGCCGGGCGGCTCGTGCCCGAGGTGGCGGCCCGGCTGGCCGCCGACGGGGTCGAGGTCGACCGGCACCAGACCCGGTCGCTGGAGGACGCCCGCCTGGCCGCCTGCCAGGCCGCCGGGTCGGTCGACGCGGTCGTCGCCGTCGGCGGCGACGGCACCGTCGGGGCCTGCGCCGCCGGCCTGGCCGACGCCGGGCCGGGGGCGAAGGCCGCCCTGGGGGTGGTGCCGGCCGGCGGGGGGAACGACGCCGCCCGCAGCCTCGGGCTGCCGCCGGGCGACCCGCTGGCCGCGGCCGGGCTGCTGACCCGGCTGCGGCGGCGGCCGGCCGACCTGGCCAGCGTGGCCGGGCGGGCCTACCTGAACGTCGCCGGGGCCGGCTTCGACTCCGAGGTCAACCGGATCGCCAACCAGCGCCTCGGCTGGGCCGGCAACCGCCCCCGCTACGTCGGGGCCGTGCTGGCCGAGCTGGTCGTCGGCCGCACCGCCCGGTTCCGGCTGTCCCTGGACGGCCGGGCCGCCGAGCTTCGGGGCTGGCTGGTGGCGGTGGCCAACGGCCCCAGCTACGGCGGCGGCATGCGGGTCGCCCCCCAGGCCAGCCTGGCCGACGGCCTGCTCGAGGTGGTGGTCATCGGCGACGTCGGCAAGCTCGAGTTCCTGCGGACCTTCCCCAAGGTGTTCTCCGGCGGCCACGTCGGGCACCCGGCGGTGGCCGTCCATCGGGCCGCCCGGGTCGAGCTGGACGCCGACCGGCCCCTGGCCGTCTACGCCGACGGCGAGCCCGCCGGGACCCTGCCGGCCACCTTCGAGGTCCGGCCGGCCGCCATCACCGTCCTGGCCGCCGACCCCGCCCCCGGGTTCCCGGCCGCGATCTGACCCTCCTCAGTCTGTCCGTTTCGTGGGAGAATGTCCGCTCCGTGCGATGCCGGGGAGGTCCGCGATGCGCCGTGCCCGTCTTGCCGCCCTGCTCCTGTGCGCCGCCCTCGGCGCGGCCCTGCTGCCGGTGGTCCCGGCGGCCGCCGCCCCACCGGCCGCGCCGGCCTGCGACCCGGTCCGGACCCCGCCCAAGCTGGCCGGCCAGGTCCCCACGGCCGAGGAGGTCATCGGCTTCCCGCTGGGCGAGCGCGACGTCACCGTGGCCGAGTCCGACGCCTACCTCCAGGCGGTCGCGGAAGCCAGCCCGCGGGTGACCGCCGGCACCGCCGCCGTGTCCTGGCAGGGCCGGCGGCTGCGCTACGCGATCGTCGGCAGGCCCGGCAACGTCACCCCGGCCGGCCTGGCCCGCATCCGGCTGGCCACCCGCCTGCTGCGCGACCCCCGGACCCCGGCCAAGCTGGCCGCCCACCTGGCCAGGACCACCCCGGCCATCCTGTGGGTGGCCGGCAACGTCCACGGCGGCGAGGAGAGCGGCACCGACGCCGCCCTGCGGGTCCTGTACGAGCTGGCCGACCGGCGCGACTGCGCGGCCGACCAGATCCTCGACAACGCCATCGTGGTCCTGCTCCCGACCCAGAACCCGGACGGGCGCGAGGCCGACACCCGCCGCAACGTCTACGGCTTCGACCTCAACCGCGACTGGTTCGCCCGCACCCAGCCCGAGACCGACGGCAAGCTCCAGCTGCTGCGGCGCTACCCGCCGGTGCTGTTCATCGACGCCCACGAGATGGGCCGGGAGACCTACTTCTTCCCGCCCAACGCCGACCCCATCTACCACGAGATCACCGACGAGTCGATCGACTGGATCAACAACCTGTACGGCGCGGCCATCGCCGGCGAGTTCACCCGCCAGGGCATCCCGTTCTTCAACCGCGACGTCTACGACCTGTTCTACATGGGCTACGGCGACACCGTGCCCTCGACCGGGTTCATCTCGGCCGGGATGACCTTCGAGAAGGCCGGCGGCGACCCGACCCCGCGGCGGGTCCACGAGCAGTACCTGACCCAGTGGGTGTCGCTGTCCTGGGGGGCGGCCAACGCCGACGACATCCTGGCCCGCTGGCACGGCGCCTGGGTCGAGGCCCGCCGCCAGGGCCAGGCCGGGGAGCTGGAGCCCAACGAGATCATCAACCCCGGCAACGAGCTGGTCACCCAGGTGCCCGACCGGCCCCTGCGCCACTGGTTCCTGCGCGCCGGCGACCCGGCCAAGGCTGGCGAGCTGCGCGCCCTGGTCCGGCGCCTGCAGCGGATGGACGTGAAGGTGTACCGGCTCCAGAAGCCGCTGACCGTGCCCGACTACAAGGCCTACGGGCGGGCCCCGAGGGTGGCCAGGCTGCCGGCCGGGACCTACTGGGTGCCGATGGCCCAGGCCCAGAAGCACTGGGTCCAGGCGATGCTCAACGAGGACACCTACACGCCGTTCCCCTACTTCTACGACGTCACCGGCTGGAGCAACCCGCTGCTGTTCAACCTGAGCGGCGGCAGCTCCGGGGCGGTGCTCGACCCGGCGGCGGCGCGGGTGCGCCCGCTGGGCGACCCCGGGCGGCCGCGGCCCCCGGCCGACCCGCCGGCGGTGGGCCTGTTCCAGCTCGACGAGGGGACGTCGGCCATCGAGTCCTCGGGCTGGCTCCGCTACCTGCTGGACAACGTCTGGCGGCTGCCCTACCGGGAGCTGGACGCCGCCGCCATCGCCGCCGGAGGCCTCGCCGGCACCGAGGTGCTGCTGGTCCCCAACGGCGCCGAGGCCGACGCCGCCGAGGCGCTCGGCCCCGCCGGCCGGCAGGCCCTGGTCGACTGGGTGGCCGGGGGCGGCCGCTACGTCGGCTGGCGCGGCGGCACCCGCCTGGCCGCCGCCCTCGGCATCACCACCGCCACCCTGGCCGAGCCGACCTCCGACATCCCCGGCAGCCTGCTCCGGGCCCGGGTCGACCGCGACAGCCCGGTCGGTGAGGACGTCGGCCCCTTCGCCTGGCCCTTCTACGAGTACGACGTGGTCATGCGGGCCAGCGACCCGGCCCAGGTGGCGGTCGCGTTCCCGCCGGCCGGCAGCCCCGACTTCTTCGTCTCCGGGTTCGCGGCCGGGGCCGAGGAGCTGGGCGGCACCGCGGCCGTGGTCGACGAGCCGGTCGGGGAGGGCCGGGCGGTGCTGTTCTCGTTCGAGCCCAACTTCCGGGCCTTCACCGACGGCACCCAGCGGCTGCTGCGCAACGCCGTCCTCGGGCCAGACCCCGAAGCGGCCGCCGCCACCCGGGCCGAGGCCGCCGCCCGGGCCGGGCAGGTGGCGACGGCCAAGGCCGCGGCCGGCCGGCTGTCGGCGCTGGAGCGGCCGATCCGGCTCACCGTGGCCGCCGCCGGGGCGGCCGAGACGGAACGGCTGCTGCGCGGCTACGGCGCCCGCTTCGAGACCCGCCGGTCCGGCGGCCAGGTCCGCTTCCTGGTCGCCAACCCGCGCGGCCTGGCCGCCGACGAGCACCCGTTCGCCACCGACCTGGCCAGGCGGCTGCGCGACCGCGGGGTGCCGGTGCGGGCCTTCAGCCTGCGCTAGGGCTGGGGAGCACGGCGAGCGCCGGAGGGGCGCGGCTGGCAGCATGAGCGCCATGGACGACCCCCAGGCCGCCGTCGAGGAGTTCGCCGGCGGCTACCGCTTCGAGCTGGACGACTTCCAGCGGCGCGGCTGCCTCGCCCTGGCCTCCGGCCAGGGGGCGCTGGTGGCCGCCCCCACCGGGGCCGGCAAGACGGTGGTGGGGGAGTTCGCCGTCTGGCTGGCCCTGCGCTCGGGCGGCAAGGCCTTCTACACCACCCCCCTCAAGGCCCTCTCCAACCAGAAGTTCGGCGACTTCGTGGCCCGCCACGGCGCGGCCAAGGTCGGCCTGCTCACCGGGGACAACTCGATCAACGGCGAGGCCCCGGTGGTGGTCATGACCACCGAGGTGCTGCGCAACATGCTGTACGAGGGCAGCCCCACCCTGGGCGGCCTGCGCTATGTGGTCATGGACGAGGTCCACTACCTCCAGGACCGGGTCCGGGGGGCGGTCTGGGAGGAGGTGCTGATCAACCTCCCGGTCGAGGTCCGGGTGGCCAGCCTGTCGGCCACCGTGTCCAACGCCGAGGAGTTCGGCGAGTGGCTGGAGGCGACCCGCGGGGCCACCGAGGTGGTGATCGAGGAGCGCCGCCCCGTGCCCCTGGACAACAACTACCTGATCGGCCGCGAGCTGCACCCGCTGTTCGTGACCAGGGGCGACGACGTGGTCCCGAACCCGGCCCTGGCCCGGCGGGGCGAGCGCGAGTGGCGGCCGGGCCGAGACACCAAGGGCCGCCATGGCCGCAACGGCCCCCGCCCGGTGGGCCGGGGCTGGGTGCCCTCCCGGGTCGAGGTGGTCGACCTGCTGGAGGCCGAGCGGCTGCTCCCGGCCATCTACTTCATCTTCTCCCGGGCCGGCTGCGACCAGGCCCTCGAGCAGTGCCGGGCCGGCAACATCCGCCTCACCAGCCACGCCGAGCGGGCCGAGATCCTCGAGTTCCTGGAGCTCAAGGTGGCCCCGATCGACCCGGCCGACCTGGACGCGCTCGGCTACGACCTGCTGGCCGAGTCGCTGGGCCGCGGGGTGGCCAGCCACCACGCCGGCATGCTGCCCCTGTTCAAGGAGGCGGTCGAGGAGCTGTTCGCCCAGGGCCTGGTCAAGGTGGTGTTCGCCACCGAGACCCTGTCGCTGGGGATCAACATGCCCGCCCGGACCGTGGCCATCGAGCGGCTCACCAAGTGGCAGGGGGAGCGGCACGAGCTGCTCACCCCGGGCGAGTACACCCAGCTCACCGGCCGGGCCGGGCGGCGCGGGATCGACAGCCGCGGGGCCGCGGTCGTGCTCCACCAGCCCTTCATCCCCTTCGAGCGGATCACCGGCCTGGCCTCGACCCGCACCTACCCGCTGACCTCCTCGTTCCGGCCCTCCTACAACATGGCCGTCAACCTGGTCGCCAACTACGAGCGGCCCCAGGCCGAGCGGCTGCTGGCCTCCTCCTTCGCCCAGTTCCTGGCCGACCGGACCGTGCATGGCGCCGAGCAGACCCTGGCCCGCAACGCCGGGTACCTGGCCGGCTACCTGGAGTCGGCCGCCTGCGACCGGGGCGACATCCTCGAATACTGGGAGCTGCGGCGACGCCTGCGGGCCCGCGAGAGCGCCCTGGCCGACGCCGAGCGCCGGACCGAGACCCAGGAGGCGGCCGACGTCCTGCGCTCGCTGACCGCCGGCACCGTCATCTGGCTGCCCGGCGGCCGCCGGCGCGGGCTGGCCGCGGTGATCGGGCCGGCCGGCGGCCGCGACAACTCGACCGGGGTGCTGGTCCTGACCGAGGACCGGCGGGTCCGCCGGGTCGCCGTCCGCGACCTGGGCGGCGCCCCGGTCCGGGTCGGCAAGGTGGCCATGCCCCGCCAGCTCAGCCCCAAGAGCCCCCGGTTCAAGTCCTACGTGGCCAGGGCCCTGGCCGAGCTCGACCCGCCCGAGCGGCCGCGGCCGCGCCGCAAGCGCCGGGCCGGGGCCGACGACCAGGAGCTGGCCGCGCTCCGGGCCGAGCTGCGCGAGCACCCGGTCCACGGCTGCCCCGACCTGGCCGCCCACGAGAAGTGGATGCACCGCCACGACCAGCTGGCCAAGGAGCAGCGGTCCCTGTCCGAGCGGGTCCGGCGCCGCACCGGGTCGCTGGTCCGCACCTTCGACCGCGTGCTCGAGGTGCTGGGCAGCCTCGGCTACGTCGACGGCTTCGCCCTCACCGCCAAGGGCGAGACCCTGCGCCGGGTCTACGCCGAGACCGACCTGGTGGTGGTCGAGGCCATGCACCGCGGGGTGTGGCGCGGCCTCGACCCGGCCGAGCTGGCCGCCTGCGTCTCCAGCCTGGTCTACGAGACCCGCGGCGCCGACGGCCCCCCCGGCGACCCCCCGGTCGCCCCCACCCGGGCGGTCGAGGACGCCCTGGCCGCCCTGGCCGACCTCCAGGCCGAGGTCCACGCCCACGAGCAGGCCGGCGGCCTCTCCCTGACCCGCCAGCTCGACCCCGGCTTCGCCGACCCCGCCCACCGCTGGGCCAGCGGCGACCCCCTCGAGGACGTCCTGGCCACCGAGGACATCACCCCCGGCGACTTCGTCCGGGTCACCAAGCAGCTCATCGACCTCCTCCGCCAGATCGCCCTGGTCGCCGACGACCCGGAGGTCCAGTCCACCGCCCGCGCGGCCGTCGACGCCTGCCAGCGCGGCGTGGTCGCGTACTCGAGCTTGCTGTAGGCGTCTGCAGGGAGCGACCGGGATCGGATCCCGTGCGGGGAGCTGGGGCGGTGGGTCGGGACCCGGGCCATCGGGCCCCATGCAGTTGCCGGACACGGTGGGTCGGGTCGTTCGGGTCCCATTTCGTACCTGGCTCGGTGGGCCGGTTGGTCGGGCCCCATACCCTCGCCTGGCACTCTGAGGCCAGGTGAGCCGACACCCGCGCCGATCACCCTGTGGACACGGTGAAGCCGGCGCCCACCCCGTTGGTACTTGGCCTGGTGGGGCCCAATGGCAGGAAGTTGTCCACAATTCGCGTCTGATGGTTGCTTTGGGCTGTGGGGTTGATAGGTTGCCCCCATGGACTCGAACACACATTCGACCC
>CALGFH010000083.1 GCA_937881255.1 uncultured Actinomycetes bacterium | reverse complement strand
GGGTGGCGGGAGTGACGGATCGGCGTCGAGCGATGCTCCCAGGGCCATGGCGGCGGGCCCGACCCGGCGGCGCCGAAGGCGCCGGGTCGGGCGCCTGCTCGTCGCCGCCGCCCTCCTCGCCGGCCTGGTCACGGCGCCGCACGTCGTGCTGGCCGCCGTCGAGAGTCCCCCCGACTCCCCTAGCCAGCACCGGCACGCGAGCAAGCAGTGCCCCGGCGACGACGAGGATGGGCGGGCAGCCGCGGACGACCGCGACCACGAGCCCGACGAGGGGCTCGAGGAGGACGACGAGGACGAGGGCGGGCGCGGGGAGAAGGAAGGGGAAGAGATGGAGGAGGTAGAGGACCGGGAGGACCGGGAGGACCGGGAGGACGCGGAGGACCGAAAGCCTGGCCGGGCCGGCGGCCAGATCGGTCTGGAGTGGCCGCCAGCCGCCAACCCGCAGCCACCACCTCCACCTCAGCAACTGCCGCTACCTCAGCAACCACCCTCGATCCACCAACCGCCCGCGACCCACGAGCCCGCCGGCGGCCCTGGCTCCGGGTCGGGCGGCGTGGTCCTCGGTTCCTGAGCTACATCCGTTCCGGGGCGTCGACCCCGATCAGGGCGAGGGTGTTGGCCAGGACCCGCTTGGTGCTGTTGACGAGCCACCAGCGGGCGCTGGAGAGGGCGTGGTCGTCGGTGAGGACCCGGCACTCGCCGTAGAAGCGGTGGAAGGCGGCGGCCAGGTCCTCGGCGTAGCGGGTCAGGCGGTGGGGGGCGCGCTGGCCGGCGGCGGTGAGGACCTGCTCCTCGAACGCGGCCAGGCGGCGCAGCAGGGCGGCCTCCATCGGATGGGTGAGCAGCCCCAGGTCGGCTTCGTCGACCGGGAGCGGGCTGAACCCGGTGCCGGTGCCCTGGCGGAGGACACTGGCGATGCGGGCGTGGGCGTACTGGACGTAGTAGACCGGGTTGTCGAGCGACTGGCGGGTGACCGCCTCGACGTCGAACTCGATCGGCGCGTCCAGGGAGAAGCGCAGCATCGTGTACCGGAAGGCGTCCTTGCCGACCTCGTCCAGCAGGTCGTCGACGGTGGCGATGTCACCGGCCCGCTTGCTCATCTTGGCCGGCTGGCCGGCCCGGACCAGGCTGACCAGCTGGCTGATGTGGAACTCGGCCACGTCGTCGGGGTCGCCGAAGGCCCGCACGACCGCCCGCATCCGCGGCACGTACCCGTGGTGGTCGGCCCCCCAGAGGAAGATCAGCCGGTCGAACCCGCGCCGGCGCTTGTCCCGGTAGTAGGCGGCGTCGGCCCCGAAGTACGTCGGGGCCCCGTTGGAGCGGATCAGCGGCCGGTCCTTGTCGTCCCCGAACTGGGTCGTGCGCAGCCACACCGCCCCGTCGCGGTCCTCGACCACGCCCCGCGCGCGCAGCTCGTCGACGGTCTCGGCGATGGCCCCGGTGTCGTGCAGGGTCCGCTCGGAGAACCAGACGTCGAACTCGACCCCGAGCCGGGCCAGGGTCTCCCTGATCCCGGCCAGCATGCGGCGGAAGGCCCAGTCGGTGATGCGGGCCCGGCGCTCGTCCGGGTCGAGGTCGGCCAGGGCATCGCCCTGCTCGGCCTGCAGCTCCCCGGCGGCGTCGGCCACGTAAGCGCCCTTGTAGCCGTCGGCCGGCGCCTCGGCCGGCCGGCCCAGCAGGCCGAGGTAGGCCGCCTCGACGCTGGCCCCGAGCTGCTCGATCTGGCTGCCGGCGTCGTTGAAGTAGTACTCGCGCTCGACCTTGTGCCCGGTGGCGGTGAGCAGGTTGGCCAGGGCGTCGCCCATCGGCGCCAGGCGGGCGTTGCCGACGTGCAGGGGACCGGTGGGGTTGGCCGAGATGAACTCGACGTTGACCCGCTCGCCGTGGCCGAGGTCGATGGTCCCGAACGACTCCCCCGCGGCCAGGACCCGGCGGACCAGGGCGGCGAACCACATCTGGTCGAGCCGGACGTTGACGAAGCCGGGCCCTGCCACCTCGACGCCGGCCACCCAGTCGGGCAGCTCCAGGTGGGCGACCATGGCCTCGGCGACCGCCCGGGGAGGCGCCTTGGCCGCCTTGGCCAGGACCAGGGCGACGTTGGTGGCCCAGTCGCCGTGCTCGGGCAGCCGCGGCCGCTCCAGCGCCGGGTCGGGGATGGCCGCCGGGTCGAGGGCGAGCGCCCCGGAGGAGACCGCCCGTTCGAGCGCGGCCCGGAACAGCCCAGACAGGTCGCGCTGGACGGGAAGGACGGTGGCGGTCATTACACTCCAGGGGTGGCGGCCCCGCGGTCCTGCTGGGCGATGATCCCCGCCACCAGGTGCAGGAGCTGGATCGGGTCGAACGGCTTGGTCACGTAGGCGGCGACGCCGAGGTCGTTGCCCTTCTGGACGTCGGATTCCTGCGCTCGGGCGGACAGCAGGACGATCGGCACCGGCCCCCCGGTGGTCCCGGCAAGCCGGCGGGCGACCTCCCAGCCGTCGAGCTTGGGCATCATGATATCGAGCAGCACCAGGTCCGGCTGGAACCGGTCGAACAGCACGAGCGCCTCCTCACCGTCCGAGGCGACCTCGACCGCGTACCCCTCCAGTTCCAGATTGACCTTGAGCAGCTGTTGGATGACCTGATCGTCGTCAACGACCAGGATGCGCGCGTTGGACATGCGGGAATGACCTGATCAGAAGAGTCCGGGAAGATCGTGCGACGCGAGTCCGCGGAGCATAGCACAGGCCCTTTGACCTGCAGGTTCGCAGTTGTCCCCATTTTGCCGGCAACGGCGGCCTCGCGTGGTGGCTCCCTGATGGCTTCGAACACATGTTCCCATGCACCCCCGCGGTCGGAGGGGAAGCCGGTGACGGCGGTGTGCTACCCTCCGACTGCCGCCGACTCCAGCAATCGGCGCACCTATTGCCTCCGTAGCTCAGCGGATAGAGCACCGGCCTCCGGAGCCGGGGGCGTGGGTTCGAGTCCCGCCGGGGGCACATTCCTCACTCCCCCTCGTTGCCACTCTCGCACGCCTCGCGGAATGCCCCGCCTGGTGGTGCGGACCCTGCTGGTAGCCTCTCGTGCGTGACCACGGGTGGGCCTGAACGGGACGGGGAGGAGCGGCCGCTGCGGCGGGCGCCGCAGTTGGCGGTGCTGCTCGAGGGGGGCGACCGCAAGGGGCTGCTGCACGACATGACGGCGGCGATCCTGCGCCACGGTGGGGACATCGTGCTGGTCGAGATCATCGAGCGGGGTACCCGCAGCGTCGTCTACTGGGAGCTGGACGGCATCGACGACCCGGAAGGGCTCATGGAGTCGTTCCTGGAGATCGACGTGGTCGAGTCGCTCCAGCGGCTGCCCACCATGTACCAGGTCTGGGGCAAGCGGATCATCGTGGTCGGGGCCGGCGCCCAGGTCGGGCAGGTCGCCATCGGGGCCATCGGCGAGGCCGACCGGCACAACATCCGGGGCGAGAAGATCAGCGTCGACACCATCCCGATCGTCGGCGAGGCGGACCTGGCCAGCGCCGTGCGGGCGGTCGCCCGGCTGCCGAGGGCGGTGGCCGTGGTCCTGGCCGGATCGCTGATGGGCGGCGAGGTGACCAAGGCCGTGGACGAGATCCGGGCCCGCGGCATCCTGGTCGTCTCCCTGAACATGGCCGGGTCTGCCCCCGAGCACGCCGACCTGGTGGTCACCGACCCGGTCCAGGCCGGGGTGATGGCGGTCATGGCCATCGCCAGCACCGCCTCCTTCGACATCGCCCGGGTCCGGGGTCACCACTTCTGAGGTCCACCTGAAGCGCCTGCCGATCCCCCTGCTGGTCCGTCCGGTCACCCCGGGGAGCTGAGGTTGGGCTAGGCTCGGCCGGTGCCTCCGGGACCGCTGATCACCGCCGCCCAGCTCGCCGCCGAGCTGGCCGGCCCGGCCGCGCCCACGGTGCTGGACTGCCGCTGGGCGCTGGCCGGCGGGGCCGACCGGGCCGCCTACGACCAGGGCCACCTGCCGGGGGCGGTGTTCGTCGACCTGGACCGGGACCTGGCCGCCCCGCCTGGTGCTGGTGGCCGCCATCCCCTGCCGAGCCCGGAGGCGTTCCAGACGGTCATGCGCCGGGCCGGGGCCCGCCAGGACCGCCCGGTGGTCGCCTACGACCAGGGCCAGCCCGGCGGGGCGGCCAGGGCCTGGTGGCTGCTCGGCTGGTTCGGCCACCCGGACGCCCGCGTGCTCGACGGCGGCCTCCCGGCCTGGGTCGCGGCCGGGCTGCCCCTGACCACCGAGGTCCCCGACCCCGAGCCTGGCGACCTGACCGCCCGACCGGGCGGCCGGCCCCTGCTCGACGCCGAAGGGGCCGCCCGGCTGGCCGCCGCCGGCGTCCTCCTGGACGCCCGCGCCCCGGCCCGGTACCAGGGCCTGGAGGAGCCGGTCGACCCGGTCGCCGGCCACATCCCCGGGGCCCGCAACGCCCCCGTCACCGACGTCGCCGGCGACCACGGCCTGCCGCCACCCGGCCGCCTTCGCGAGCTGCTCGAGGTCGCCGGCGACGGCGCCCCGGTCGGCGCCTACTGCGGCTCCGGGGTGGTCGCCGCCCACCTCGTCCTGGCCCTCGAGGCGGCCGGTGTCCCGGCCGCCCTCTACGCCGGCTCCTGGAGCGACTGGATCACCGACCCGTCCCGCCCGGTCGCCACCGGCCCGACCCCGTGACCCCGATGACCGGCGCTGGGCTGCTGCTCCAGGGCGGGACCGTGTTCGACGGGCTCGGCAGCCCCGGGCGGGTCGCGGACGTGGCCGTGGCCGGCGGGCGGGTGGTCGCGGTCGGGGGCGACCCGCCTCCCGGGCTGCGGCGGGTCGACTGCCGGGACCGCTACGTCGCGCCCGGGTTCGTCGACACCCATGCCCACTCGGACCTGGTGCACCTGCTGGAGGAGCCGCAGCCGTTCAAGCTCCTCCAGGGGGTGACCACCGAGGTGGTGGGCAACTGCGGGCTGACCTTCGCGCCGCTGGATGTGGCGTCGGCGGAGGTGGCGGGCGAGCTCTGGAGCAGCCTGGCCGGCGGCGTGCCGATCGGGCCGTCGGGGTTCGGGGAGCTGGCCGGGCGGCTGGACCGGGCCGGGCCGGCCAACAACCTGGCCCTGCTGGTCGGGCACGGGACCCTGCGGCTGACCGCCAACGGGCTCGACGAGGGGCTGCGGCCGGGGGCGGCGGAGCGGATGGCCGCCCTGGCCGTCGAGGCGTTCCAGGCCGGGGCGGTCGGGCTGTCGAGCGGGCTGATCTACGTGCCGGGCAGCTACGCCGGCACCGGGGAGCTGGTGGCCCTGGCCCGGGTGGCGGCCAGCTACGGCGGCGTCTACGCCACCCACATGCGCGACGAGGGCGCCCACCTGGAGGCGGCCCTGGACGAGGCGGTCACGATCGCCCGGACGGCCGGGGTGCGGCTCCAGGTGTCGCACTGCAAGGCGGCCGGGCGGGCCGCCCACGGGCTGGGCGGGCGGCTGCTGGAGCATCTGGCCGCGGCTCGGCTGGAGGGGGTCGACGCCCAGGGCGACCAGTACCCGTACGACGCCGGGGCGACCGTGCTGAGCGCGCTGCTGCCGCCGGCGGTGGCGGCCGGCGGGACCGAGGCCATGCGGGCCCGGCTGCGCGACCCGGCGGCCAGGGCGGCGCTGCGCGCCCAGGCCGAGCGGGGCGGCATCGGCGACGGCGCCTGGGCCGAGGCCGACCCGGCCGACGTGCTGCTGACCGGCCACGCCGATGCCGGCCTGGTGGGCCGGACCCTGGCCGACGCGGCCGCCGGCCGCGACCCCTGGGACACCCTCTGCGAGCTGGTCGCCGACGACCCGGCCGCCGCCATCGTGATCCGGCTGATGCGCGAGGACGACGTGCGGGCGATCATGGCCAGCCCGCTGGTCGGGGTCGGCTCCGACAACGGGCCCCCGACCGGCCTGGAGCACCCCCGCACCTGGGGCTGCTTCCCGCGTCTGCTGGGGCGCTATGTCCGCGAGGAGCAGGTGCTGACCTGGGAGCAGGCCGTCCGCAAGGCGACCTGGCTGGGCGCGCGCCAGTTCCGGCTGGACGGCCGCGGCCTGCTGGCCGAGGGGGCGGTGGCCGACCTGTGCGTGTTCGACCCGGCCACCGTCGGCCACGACGGCACCTACCTCGACCCGGACGTCCCCACGACCGGCATCGAGCACGTCGTCCTCGGCGGCGACCTGGTGGTCGAGCACGGCCAGTTCACCGGCCGCCGCTCCGGCCGGGTGCTGCGGGGACCCGGGTGGGCCACCCCGCCCGGCCGGTGACCTCGCGGAGGGCGGCCCCCGAGGACCGGCTCCGGCTGCTCCGCATGCGGGCCCAGCGGCTGGCCGGGCGGCGGCCCCGGGAGGTGGCCGAGGTGGTCCGGGCCGTTGGCGGGCTCCAGGCGCAGGACACGCCGGCCTCGCGGCTGGCGGTGCGGGCCCGGAGCGGCGGGCTCGACCAGGCGGCGGTGCGCCGGGCCTGCGACCAGGAACGGTCGGTGGTCAGGACCTGGGTGATGCGCGGGACCCTGCACATGGTCGCGGCCGAGGACGCGGGCTGGCTGGTGGGCCTGCTCGGGCCCGGGTTCGCGGCCGGCGACCGGCGCCGGCGGCTGCAGCTCGGGCTCGAGGACCGGCTGTGCGAGCGGGCTCTCGAGGTGCTGCCGGCGGTGCTGGCCGACGGCCCGCTGTCCCGGGCCGAGCTGGTCCGCGGCCTGGCCGCCAAGGGGGTCCGGATCGAGCCGGAGGGCCAGGCGCCGGCCCACCTGGTCGGCCTGGCGGCCATGCGCGGCCTGGTCTGCCGGGGCCCCGACCTGGACGGCGACCAGGCCAGCTATGTGCTGCTGGAGTCGTGGGCGGGCGCCGGCCGGGCCATGGGCCCAGAGGACGCCCTGGCCGAGCTGGCCCGCCGCTACCTGGGCGGCCACGGCCCGTCCGGGCCCGAGGACCTGGCCGCCTGGTCCGGGCTCGCCCTCGGCCGGGCCAGGCGGGCCTTCGAGCTGGCCGCCGGCGACCTGCGCGAGGTCGAGCTGGGCGGCCGGCGGCTGTGGGCCCTGGCCGGCGGTCCCGCCGCCCGGTCAAGGTCCGCCGGGCCGGTGGTGCGGCTGCTGGGCCGCTTCGACGACTACCTGCTGGGCTGGCGGGACCGCGACCTGATCCTCGACCCAGCCTTCGCCAGGCGGATCCAGGCCGGCGGCGGCTGGATCCACCCCGCCCTGGTGGTGGACGGCCGGGTCGCCGGCACCTGGCGGGCCCGCCGCGCGGGCGGCCGCCTGGAGGTGGCCGTGGAGCCGTTCGGGGGCCAGCTCCCCCGCGGGGCCGGCCCGGCGCTGGAGCGGGAGGCGGCCGACCTGGGCCGCTTCCTCGGCACCGAGGCGGTGCTAGACGTCGACGGCGGGTGAGCCGGGCTGGTGCAGGGCCCGGCGGGCGGCCACCGCCTGGTGCAGGACCAGGCGAAGGGTGCCTGGGGGGCCGCCCTTGACCAGGTAGGCGAAGCAGCCGGCCTCCTCGGCCTGCTGCTGGAGGGCCGGGCTTTCGAAGGCGGTGAGCAGGACCACCTGGGTGGCCGGGTGGGCGTCCTTGATCAGGCGGGTGGCGTCGAGGCCGCCCAGGACCGGCATGCGCAGGTCCATCAGGACCACCTCGGGCTCCAGCTGCCTGGCCAGGGCGACCGCGTCGGCGCCGTCGGCGGCCTCGCCGACGACCTCGAAGCCGGCCTGGACCAGCAGCTCGACCAGGGCCTCCCTGAGCATGTCGTGGTCGTCGACCACCAGCAGCCGGGGCAGGGTCACGTCCCCCACCCCTCGGTCGGGTCGGTCAGGGGCAGCCGGGCCTCGACCACCGTCCCACCGCCGGGCTCGGTCGTCACCCGGAAGCGGCCGCCCAGGGCCTCGACCCGCTCCCGCATGGCGATCAGGCCGAAGTGGGCGATGTCGCCCAGGACCTGCACGTGGTCCGGGTCGAAGCCGCAGCCGTCGTCGCTGACCCGCAGGACCACGCTGTTCCCGGTGCACTCGATCGCGACCAGGGCGTAGGTCGCCCCGGCGTGGTCGACCACGTTGGCCAGCGCCTGCTGGGCGACCCGGAACAGGGCCGTCTCGACCACCGGGTCCAGCCGCCCGTCCAGCTCGGAGGTGACGTCGCAGGCGGCCAGGGCGGCCCGGTTGCAGGCCGACTTGGCCTCCTCGCGCAGGGCGGCCTCCAGGCCGTCCTCGACCAGCACCAGGGGCCGCAGCCGGCCGATGGTGCGGCGCAGGCTGGTCACCTCGGCCGAGAGGTCCTTGGTGACCTGCCAGAGCAGCTCGTCGACCTCGGGCGACGCGCTGGCCCCGAGGCGCAGCCGGGCCTGCTCCAGCTTGAAGCCGATCGCGGCCAGGCTCTGGACGTGCCCGTCGTGCAGGTCGGCGGCCAGCCGGCGGTCCTGGCCCTCCTGGACCTCGTAGACCCGGTTGAGCAGGCGGCGGCGCTCGGCGTCGGCCTGGCG
>CALGFH010000082.1 GCA_937881255.1 uncultured Actinomycetes bacterium | reverse complement strand
GCCTCCTCGGCGCTCACCTTCGAGGACATCTCCTGGGTCGCCCAGGCGGCCCGCAAGGAAGGCGTCGAGGTCCGCGTGTCGGCCAACCTGCCGCGGATGCTGACCTCGCGGCTGTGCTTCCAGACGGTGGGGCCGACGATCGCCATCTCGCTGCGGCCGGTGCGCCTCAACGGCCGCCAGATCCTGCTCAAGCGCGGCTTCGACCTGGTGGCGGCCTCGCTCGGCCTGATCCTGACCGCGCCCCTGCTGGCCGTCATCGCCCTGGCCGTCCGCCTGTCCTCGCCCGGCCCGGTGTTCTTCCGCCAGCAGCGGGTGACCAAGGACGGCAAGATCTTCCAGATGCACAAGTTCCGGACCATGCGCACCGGCGCCGACCGGGCCGTCGACACCAGCGCCCCGTTCTTCAAGATGACCTCGGACCCGCGCCTGACCCGGGTGGGGCGGTTCATCCGCCGGACCAGCCTGGACGAGCTGCCACAACTGTGGGACGTGCTGGTCGGGCACATGAGCATGGTCGGCCCCCGGCCCCTGCCCGCCGACCAGGTCGCGGCCAACATCGAGCTGCTGGGCGAGCGCCACGAGGTGCCGGCCGGCGTCACCGGCTGGTGGCAGGTCAACGGCCGCAGCTCGCTCAGCCCCGAGGCGGCGGTCGGGCTGGACCGCTTCTACATCGAGAACTGGTCGCTCGGCCTCGACCTCTACATCCTGCTCAAGACCTTCGGGGCGGTCGCCGGCGGCAAGGGCGCCTTCTGAGCATGGTCGACCGCCTGCTCGAGCCCGAGCCGCTCCAGTCGCGCCGCATCCTCCAGACGCGGGTGGACGCGACCAGCTACCGGCACGCCACCGACCAGGTCCTGGGTTGGGCGGCCGCCGGCGAGTCGCGCTATGTCTGCGTGGCCACGGTCAACAACCTGATCGAGGGCTGGGACGACCCCGGCTACAACGCCCTCATGGAGGCGGCCGACCTGGTCACCCCGGACGGCATGCCGCTGGTCTGGGGCCTGCGCCTGCTCGGCGTGCCCGGCGCCTCCCGCGTCTACGGGCCCGACCTGACCCCGCTGGTCTGCGAGGAAGCGGCCCGCCGGGGCATCCCGGTCGGCTTCTACGGCGGCCAGGACGACGTCCTCGACGACCTCGCCGCGACCCTCACCGAGCGGTACCCGGGGCTGCGGATCACCTACCGCTGGAGCCCGCCGTTCCGGCCCCTGACCGCCGAGGAGGAGGCCAGGGTCGGCGGCGACCTGGCCCGCTCCGGCACCCGGATCCTGTTCGTGGGGCTGGGGACCCCCAAGCAGGAGCGGTGGATGGCCGGCCACAAGGACCTGCCGATGGTCATGCTCGGGGTCGGCGCGGCCTTCGACTTCCTGTCGGGCCGCAAGCGCCAGGCCCCGCCGGCCCTCCAGCGGCTGGGCCTGGAGTGGCTCTACCGCCTGGTCCACGAGCCGCGCCGGCTCTGGCGGCGCTACCTGTACCGCAACCCGCGGTTCGTGGCCCTGTTCGCGGCCCAACTGGTACGGCAACGGCAATCCCGGAGGAGCACACGATGACGCAGAGGACCGCCCTGGTGGCCGGCGAGGGCCTGTTCGGCTTCAAGCGGGCCTACGACGAGGAGTTCAGCCGCTGGTCGCCCGGCTCCCTGCTCGACCTCGACGTGCTCGACTGGTTCCACCGCTCGGCCCCACTGGCCTGGCTGGACACCTGCTCGGCACCCGACGACGGGACCGGGTCGCGGGCCTTCGGCGACCGGCGCCCGCTCTGCACCCTGGCCGTCCCCCTCAGCCCGCTGGGCGCCGCCGCCGCCATGGTCCCGGCGGGCGCGCGGGCCCGCCGCTATGTCCGGGCCACCAGGGCCGGCCAGCTGGTGCGCCGCCGCCGTCACGCCAGGAAGAAGGGTTGAGCCCGGCATGCGGATCGCCTGTGTCGGCGGCGGCCCGGCCGGGCTGTACCTGGCCACCCTGCTGAAGGGGCGCGACCCCGGCCACGAGATCACCGTGCTCGAGCGCAACCCGGCCGGCGTCACCTACGGCTGGGGGGTGGTCTTCTGGGACGACCTGCTGGAGGGCCTGGCCGCCAACGATCCCCCGACCGCCGCCACCATCGCCGGCGAGGCCTTCCGCTGGACCGGCCAGCGCATCCTGGTCGACGGCCAGCCGGAGGCCGGCCTGGACGGCTACGGCTTCAGCATGCGCCGCCAGCGGCTGCTCGACATCCTCACCAGCCGGGCGCTGGAGCTGGGCGTCGAGGTGCGGTTCGAGGCCGAGGTCGAGGACCCGGCCCAGCTCGAGGACCACGACCTGGTGGTGGCGGCCGACGGCGTCAACAGCCGGCTGCGGCGGGCCCACCCCGGCAGCTTCGGGACCCGGATCGACACCGGCCGCAACCGCTACATGTGGCTGGGCACGACCAAGGTGTTCGACGCCTTCACCTTCGCCTTCGTGCGGACCCCGGCCGGCTGGATCTGGTGCCACGCCTACGGCTTCGACGCCACCGCCAGCACCTTCATCGTCGAGTGCTCGCCCGAGACCTGGGCCGGGCTGGGGTTCGGGCAGCTCGGGCTGGAGGCCAGCATCGCCCGCCTGGAGGAGCTGTTCGCGCCCCAGCTGGACGAGCACCGGCTGGTCGCCCAGGGACCGGACCGGGAGCGGGCGCCGTGGCTCAGCTTCCGGACGGTGACCAACGAGCGCTGGCGCTCCGGCAACCTGGTGCTGGCCGGCGACGCCGCCCACACCACCCACTTCACCATCGGGTCGGGCACCAAGCTGGCCATCGAGGACGCCATCGGGCTGGCGGCCGCGCTGGGCGCCGGCGACGACCTCGGGTCGGCCCTGGCCGCCTACGAGCGTGACCGCAAGGTGGCGCTGCTGCTCCTCCAGCGCGAGGCCCGCAACAGCGCCGGCTGGTTCGAGCACCTGCCCCGCTACATCGACCGGGGCGCGTCCCAGTTCGCGGCGCTGCTCCAGCACCGCCGCTCCCGGCTGCTGACGCGCATGTCCCCCACCGGCTACTACCGGCTGCGGCGCACCTCCGAGGAGTTCGCCGCGTTCGACCGGCTGTGGCACTGGGCCAGCAGCCGCCGCCGCGAGCGCGAGGTCCGGCGCGGGTCCAGGGGCTAGGGGCTAGAACAGCGCCCTGGTCAGGTCGCGGCGGTAGCGGATGGTCAGGGGGTGGTCGTCGCCCAGCAGCCTGAACACGTCCAGCATCAGGGCCCTGGCCTGGTCGCGGGTCTCGCCGGGGCCTTCGCGGACGGCGGCCAGGAGCGTGGCCAGGGCCGGGTCGGCCTGGCCGTCGGCGGCCTGGGCGGCGGCGGGGGCGAAGCGGGAGGCCGGGTCGGCGGCCGCGGCGGCCAGGCGGGCGCTGGCCAGCAGGACGGCCACCTCGGGGTCGTGCTCGATCGGGCGCAGGAGCTCGATCGCCTCGGCGGGGCGGCCCTCGCGCAGGGCCAGGTCGGCCAGGCCGGCCCGGGCGGGCAGGTTGTCGGGGTCCTGCTCCAGGACCTCGCGCCAGCGGGCGGCGGCCTCGGCCGGGTCGAGCTCGGCCGCGGCCGCGGCGGCCCGGTCGGCCTCGCTCGGCAGCAGGGACTCGACGAAGCGCTCGACCACCTGGGCCGGCTGGGCGCCGACGAACTCGTCGACCAGGCGGCCACCGGCGAAGGCCTTGACCGCCGGGATGCCCTGGACCTGGAAGGCCGCGGCCAGGCGCTGGTTCTGGTCGACGTCGACCCGGGCCAGCACGACCTCGCCGCCCTGGCGCTCCACCGCCCGCTCCAGCACCGGGGCCAGGGCGTGGCAGGGCCCGCACCAGTCGGCCCAGAAGTCCACCAGCACCGGGACGGTCTTCGACTTCTCCAGCACCTCGGCCTGGAAGGTGGCCTCGGTCACGTCATAGACAAGATCGCTCATAGGTCCTTGGTACGCCTGCGCTGGTTGCTCGCGCAACGTCAGGCGAGGGCGCCCGATTCACCGGGGCACCCCTTCGGGGTTCCCCGGACCCCTCCGGGGATCCAGCTGGTCGGCGTGCTCCTCCAGGTGGGCGACCAGGAACCGGTCGATCATCTGGCCGACGGTCATGTCGCCGAGGGTCTGGTGGTGGCCGACGGCGGCCAGGTCCCGGTCGTCGAGCCGCTCCAGCAGGGCCAGGACCACGGCGACGCCCTCGTCGACCCGGGCCAGCAGCCGCGCCGGGTCCTCGCGGCGGTCGCGCTCGATGGCCGCGATCCGGTCCGGGTCGGACTTGACCCGGCCGAACTCGGCCTGCCGGCCGGCCGCGACCAGCTCGGCCTGCTGGGCCCAGTAGGGCAGCATCTCGGCCACGTGGGCCAGGGCCTGGCCCCGGTCCCAGCGCTCCCCCGAGTCCGGGTCGGGGTCGGTCAGGGCGTCGTCGGGCAGGAGCACCGCGCTGGCCCGGATCCGCCCGGCCGCGGCCAGCAGCCGCTCGACCCGCCCCCCCTCCGCCGGGGCGGTCACTGGCCCAGCCTCGGGCGCATCCGCTCGGGGTCGGGCCGGAACGCCGGGGCGTCGCCGGCGACGACCCGGTTGGCGAGCACGCCCAGCCCGGCCACCTCCAGCTCGACCTCGTCGCCGGGCTGGAGGTAGGGGTACTTGTCGGCCCCGTGGACCAGCGACAACTCCAGGATGCAGCCGGTCCCGCAGGTCCCCGACCCGAGCACGTCGCCACGGCGCACCGGTGCCGACTCGCTGGCGTAGACCAGCATCTCGGCGAAGCTCCACCACAGCCCGTCCAGGTCGGCCCGCGACCACTCGACCCCGTTGACCGTCGCCGTCATCACCGCGCTCGGCACCTCCCGCAGCCCTCCTGGGGCGAACTCCGCCGCCGTGACCAGGGTCGGCCCCAGCGAGGTGGCGAAGTCCTTGCCCTTGGCCGGTCCCAGCGACTGGGCCATCTCGCGCCGCTGGACGTCCCTGGCCGACCAGTCGTTCATGACCATGAACCCGGCGATGGCCGCGTCGGCGTCCTCCAGGCCCAGGTCGGTCCCGCCCCGGCCGAGCACGCAGGCCACCTCCAGCTCGTAGTCGAGCTCGGCCGAGCGGGGCGGCGCGGCCACCGGGTCGCCGGGACCGAGCACCGCCGCCGGGTTGGTGAAGTAGAAGACCGGCAGCTCGTACCAGTCCGGGTGCATCTCCAGCCCCCGCCGGGACCTGGCCGTGCGCACGTGCTGCTCGAAGGCGTAGAAGTCCCGGATCGACGGCGGCTCGGCCACCGGGGCCAGCAGCCGCACCCCCTCCAGCGCCACCGGCTCCCCCACCGGTCCCGGTCGCAGGCCCGGGTCGGCGTTGGCCGCCATGGCCAGGTCCAGCACCGCCTCCAGCCCCGCCGCCCCGTCCCCGTCGGCCACCGGCACGACCACCTCCCCGTCGAGGTACCCGACCCGCACGGTCCCCTGGTCGACAAATCGACAGATCTTCATGGCGCTCGCTCCGTGAGCTCGCCGTCGGCCAGGCGCAGGACCCGGTCGGCGAAGGCGAGGGCGTCGGGGTCATGGGTGGCGACCAGGCAGGCGGCGCCGCGGTCGTGGACGACCTGGCGCAGGGCGGCGAACACGTCGTGGACCCAGGCCGCGTCCTGGTGGGCCGACGGCTCGTCGGCCAGCACCAGCTGGGGGGTCAGGACCAGGGCCCTGGCCACCGCGGCCCGCTGCTGCTGGCCCAGCGAGGTCTCCGACGGCGACCTGTCGGCCAGCTCGGCCAGCCCGAACAGGCCAAGCAGCTCCTCGGTGCGGCCCTCGGTGGCCCGCCGCGGCCCCAGCCGCAGCCGCACCGGCAGGGCGACGTTCTCGCGCACGGTCAGGTCGTCGAGCAGCCCGAGGGCCTGGGGCACGGTGGCCAGCTCCGACCAGCCTGGCCCGCCCCGGGCGGCCGGGGCCGCGGCCCAGGTGAGCTCGCCGGCGTCGGGCGGCTCCCATCCGGCGAGCACGCCCAGCAGCGAGCTCTTGCCCGACCCGGACGGCCCGACCAGGGCGACCAGCTCCCCCGGGTAGAGGGCGAGGTCGACCCCGCGCAGGGCGTGGACCCGCTCGGCCCCCCGCCGGTAGGTCTTGTCCAGCCCCCGGGCCTCCAGCAGCGGCTCGGCCAGCTCAGCTCACCTCCCCGTCGTGGAGCCGCACGACCTGGTCGACGGCCCCGGTCACCACCGGGTCGTGGGAGGAGAGGACCAGGCTGGTCCCCTGGTCGCGCAGGCCCAGCACGGCCCGCATCAGCCGCTCCCCGGCCTCGGTGTCCAGCTCGGCGGTCGGCTCGTCGGCGACCACCAGCGCCGGCCCGCCGATCACGGCGGCCGCGAAGGCCAGCCGCTGCTGCTCGCCCCCGGACAGCTGCTCGGGCTGGTGCCCGGCCCGGTGCTCCAGCCCGAGCGCGGCCAGCAGCCGCTCGACCTCCTCGGTGTCCTGCCGGCCCCGAAGCTGGGCGGCCAGCTCCAGCTGCTCCCGGGTGGTCAGGTACGGCAGCAGGTTGTCGCCCGGCTGCTGGAACACGTAGCCGACCAGCCGCCGCCGGACCCGGCGCCGCCCCCTGGACCCCATGGCGGCCACGTCGACCCCGCCGACCCGGACCGACCCGGCGGTCGGGCGGTCGACGCAGGCCAGGATGCGCAGCAGCGACGACTTGCCCGAGCCCGACGGCCCCACCACCGCCGTCACCTGGCCGCCGGGGAAGGCGGCGTCGACCCCCTTGAGGGCCCGGACCGTCCCGGTCGCGGTGGCGTACTCCTTGACCACCCCGGCGCAGACGACGTCACTCGGCAAGGCGCACCACCTCCGCCAGGTTGGTCCGGTCGGCCGACCGCTGAGCCATCCAGGCGGCCAGCCAGGTGACGGCCAGCACGGCCGCGGCCGTGCCGGCCAGGGCCAGGGTCGGGGTGCGCAGCAGCGGCACCGGCGGCACCGTCGGCAGGGCGTCCAGCCGCAGGTAGACCAGCCGGGCGGCCAGGAACGACAGCCCGACCCCGATGGCGAACCCGCCGAGCAGGGTCCCGCCCACCTCGGCCAGCAGCGACCCCAGGTGGGCGGCCCGCGACAGCCCCATCCGGCGCGAGAGGGCGTAGGCGGCCCGGCGGCTGCGCTGGCGGGTCTCGAGGTACAGCAGCAGCCCGCCGGCGGTGATCAGCCCGGTGAGGGCCCCAAGGGCCTGGAGGAACCCGAAGGTCCAGGAGGTGGCCAGGAAGCTGGTCACGTCGAGCACGTCGCGGGCGTCGGTGACCACGCCGACCACCCGGACGTCGGCCCGGTCCAGGGCGGCCAGCACCTGCTCGCGCTCCCCCCGGGCCCAGAGCAGCGTCTCCTTGGCCGGGTCGAGCCCGGTCAGGGCGCGGCGGTCGATCACCACCAGCGGGTTGGCCCGCATGCCGGGGAAGGCCCGGACCCGCTCGGACACGTCGGCCTGGAAGCGGACGCTGCGGCCCTGGGTGCCGAGGAACAGGTCGAAGGCGAACCGGTCGGGCAGGGTGCGGCCGACCACCACCGCCGGCACCGCCTGGCCCGACGGCCCGGGGGCGAGGTCGGCCACGATCCGCTCCAGGGGCCGGTCGGCCAGCGACCCGTCCCAGAACGCGGCCCGGGCGAAGGTCGCCGGGTCGATGGCCAGCATCATCACCGGGCTGCCGTTGACCAGGACCTCCTCGTAGCGGTGGACGACGGTGGCGTCGAGGTCGGCCGGGATGGCGGCGTCGCGGGTGAACCCCTCCACCGACACGTCGCTGCCGACGAAGGTCCTGGCCTTGGCGTCGAGGGTGGCCCGCACCGACAGGGTGAGGGTGGCCGCGTACACCATCACCCCGATCGACAGGGCCGAGGCGGCCACCAGCAGCAGGGCCAGCCGGGCGCCGTGGGCGACCCGCCGGGCGGCCAGGTAGACGGCGTGGGGCCAGCTCGACCCGGCGGTGCCGAGCCGCCGCACCACCAGGCCGAGCAGCCGGACGGCCAGGCCGACGGCGCCGACCAGGAACAGCATCGGGAAGGCGAGCAGCAGCAGGTCGATCCGGGGCGGCTCGGCGCCGGTGGCCACCGGCGGCCCCTGGCCGGCCAGGCGGCGGTAGGCGAGGGCGGCCAGGGCGAGCACCGCCAGCTCCCAGGGCACCCTGGCCAGCACGCCGGGACGGGTCCCGATCCCGCGCTCGGTCATTCCTCGGGAGCGCAGGGCGGCGACCAGGCCGAGCAGGCCAAGGCCGGCCAGCAGGGCGACGCCGGTGCGGGCCAGGGCGGCCGGGGTGGCCGAGGTGTCCAGCAGGTCACTCGGGCCCAGCAGCCGCACCAGGCCGATCGCGGCCAGCCAGCCGAGCACGCTGCCCAGCGTCAGCCAGAGCAGCATCTCCAGCATGGCCTTGGCCGCGATGGCCAGGGGCCCGACCCCCCGGGCGGCGAGCAGGGCGACCTCGACCCGGCGCCGGTCCACCCAGTAGCTGCCGGCGGCCGCGACCAGCAGCAGGGCCACCACCGTGCCGGCGATGGCCACCGGGCCGATGGCCCCGCCGACGGCGGCCACGATCGCCCCGGACCGCTGGACCAGGAACGGCAGCTCGCTGTCGCTCATCGTCACCCCGGGCGAGTTGAACGCGACCGCCTGCTCGGGCGGGATCATGCCGGTGCCGTCGGCGACCACGGCCTGCCTGGCCGCCGCGAAGGCGGCCGCGTTCTCCCTGGCCTCGGCCAGCGACAGGCCGCGGGCCAGCTCCAGGTCCCAGGCGAACCCGAGGCGCGGCTCCTGGAGCCGGCGGCTGGCGGCGGTGAAGGTGGCCCGGTCGGCCAGGACCAGCGGCGGCGGCGGGTCCTCGGCGTAGCCCGGCGGGTAGATCTCCCCGGCCTGGGCGCACCAGTAGGGCGTCGGCGGCAGCCGGTGCAGCTCCTGGTAGACGCCGGCGACCCGGACCGGCGCCGACCGCCCGGTCAGCGACAGCGTGACCCGGTCGCCGGGCCGGGCCCGGAGCTGGGCCGCGGCCTCGCTGGGCAGCCACACCCCGGTCACCCCGGGGGCGCTGGCCAGCTTGCGGATGTGGCCCTCGAAGCCGTCGCGGTAGAACAGGCGCCCACCGCTCAGCGCGCCCGGGGTGGCCCCGGTGACCTGGAGCAGCGGGCCGGACATGCTCAACACCGGCTGGCCCAGGTCCGGCATCAGCGCCCCGGCCTGGCCGACCGACTGCTCGCGGGTGGCCAGCAGCTCGCGTCCGGCCGGCCAGCCGGTTGCGCTCCCGAGGCCGGCCGCCCGTTCGAGCTCCTCGGCGCTGACCGCCCCGCCGAGGGCGCCGAAGGTGCTGACCTGGAGCCCGTAGGTCGGCGGGCAGCGCTCCTCCATCTGCCTGGCCAGGGCGGCGTTGGCCGCCGAGGAGAGGAACAGCGGGGTGGCGGCGGCGGCCGCGCCCAGGATCAGCCCGGCGGCCAGGACGGCCAGCAGCACCGCCGGGCTGCGCCGCAGCAGCAGCGGCGCCCGCCGCCACGGGGCGGTGCCGAGCACGGACGACGGTGGCCGGAGCATCGCGCTCACGATACCGCGCTGACCAGGCGCGGCCGAAGCACCGGGGTAGGATGCGCGGGTGGACGAACCCGCCGTCCAGGCATTCGACGCCGCTTCCCTCGAGGAGGCCCGGGCCGAGGTGCAGCATCGCACCGGCGAGCTGTACCTCGAGTTCCTGCGCCGCGACTCGATGAGCTGCGGCCTGTACGTCCTGGAGCCGGGGGCCGACGACCCCCAGGAGCCCCACCAGGAGGACGAGGTCTACGTGGTCCTCTCCGGCCGGGCCCAGCTGATGGTCGCCGGCCGGGACCACCCGGTGGAGCCGGGCGGGGTGCTGTTCGTCGGCCGCACCGTCCCCCACCGCTTCCACGACGTCACCGAGCGCCTCTCGGTGCTGGTCTTCTTCGCCCCGGCCGAGTCGGCCTAGCGCCGCAGCCAGGGCGGCAGCGGCAGCTCGGGCCCGCGCCAGGGGACCATGTCCTCGGTGGCGAAGCGCCCGAAGAAGTTCACGAAGTGGGCGCCCGACCCGGCCAGGGCCCGCTTGGCCCGTTCCCGGGCGGCGTCCCCCGACACCAGCACCGACACCACCGTGCGCCCGTCCCGCAGGGCGGCCACGTACACGGCCAGGTCGACCACCTGGTCGGCCAGGGTGAACGACAGCAGCCGCCTGGCCCGCGCCCACACCCCGCCGACGTTGCCGAGGCTGTCGATCCGCTCGGCGTCCCCCTCCCCCGCCAGCACGACCACGGCGTCGGAGCCGAACCCCTCCCGCTCGAGGGCGCCGGCGGCGGCCTCGGCGGCACCGGCCGTGTCCAGCACCGCCATCACCCGGTTGGTGGTCGGCAGCCGCCGCGCCATGATGGAACCCCGTCTACGGAAAGGTGGCCATGCCCTCGGATCCTACGATCACCGACCCCGGCCTGTACCGGGTGGTCTTCGAGAACGACCGCGTCCGGGTCCTGGAGTACCGCGACCGCCCGGGGGAACGGACCCACCCCCACGGCCATCCCGACAGCGTGATGGTCACCCTGAGCTCCTTCCGGCGCCGCCTCCACGGCGGCGACGGCCTCCAGGCCGACGTCGACCTGCCAGACGGCCAGGTCCGCTGGATCGGCGCCCAGGAGCACGCCGGCGAGAACATCGGCACCACCGAGAGCCACTCCATCTTCGTCGAGCTCAAGGAGCCGCCGCCCGCCGGCGCCCCGGCCGACGCGCCGCCCCTTGGCCCCGGGACCTGACCTCAGGCGCCGGTCCGTCGCTCAGCCGGGCAGCGTGAGGTCCAGCTCGAGCCAGTGGGCCAGGTCCTTGATCTCGCCGTCCACGGCGGCGGTCATGGCCCGGTCGAAGGGCACGTCCTGGTGGACGGCGTCGACCCGCAGCACCCCGGCCGTGCGGTCGGCGGTGGCGTCGAGCTTCCCCACCAGCCGGTCGCCGTACAGGATCGGGAGCGCGAAGTACCCCCAGCGGCGCTTGGCGGCGGGCTTGTACATCTCCAGCTGGTAGTCGAACTCGAACAGCTCGACCGTGCGCTTGCGGTCGTGGAGCAGCCGGTCGAAGGGCGACAGCAGCGCCGCCCGCCCCGAGAACGGCTGGCCGAGCAGGGAAGGGTCGACCCGCCAGGTGCCCTTGACCCCCTCGACCACGGCCGGCTCGCCCGCCTCGCCCACGTCCGCCGGCTCGACCGGGCATTCCGGACCCCGGGCCCGGGCGATGCCCAGGGCCCGCAGCCGCCGCTGGTTGCGGATGCGCAGCGCCTCGTCGCTCGGAACCACCGGGTCGTCGGGGTAGACCCGGGCCGCCAGGTCCCACAGCCGGTCGCCGCCCCGTCGCCCGGCGATCGCGACCTCGCCCCGCAGCACCATGCACTCCAGCAGCTGGGTGACGTTGCGGTTGTTGGTCCACCCGGTCGACCGCCACGGCACCTTGCAGGTGTCGGGAAGGTCGCGCGACGGCAGCGGCCCCGAGGCGCCGAGCCGGTCGAGGATGTCCAGACGACAGGCGTCGTTGGCCCGGACCCAGTCGCGCACGGACGCCCGCCAGCCGGGCTGCTGCCCGCGCTCGGCCCGGTCCCAGCCGGCCATGTCGGCCCGGTAGAGGGCCAGGTCCTCGCTGGGCCGGATCATCGCCCGCAGCTCCAGCAGCCTCCGGTCGGCGAGCGCGGTGCCGAGCTCGGCCGGCGAGTACGACGCCCCGAGCCGGCTCCAGGCCACCAGGTCGGCATTGGGCGCGATGGCGGCGGTCGGGTCGATCTGGAGCAGCGTCAGCTGGCGCACCACCTCGAGCAGCCCGGCCGGGCGCCGGCTGTCCAGCAGCTGGGCGCGGACGGCGATGCGGCGCGCGTCGAGGCGGGAGAGCTCGTGGACGGTCACCAGGCAAGGGTAGGAGACGGGTCCGACAGGAATCCACCTCCGATCCCCCCGGGCATCACCGGCAACTGTTTGCACAACTGCCAGGTTGCGGTACAACTGTTGGTGAGGCCGATGCTGTCAGCGCGGCCGTCGCTTGCGAGGCTCCCGGACCCGGGCCGCCGTCCCGACGACCTGAGGAGCCCGCATGGCCAGCCTCGACCAACCGCTGCCCGCTGGAACGACGCGGGCGCCCACGCGACGATGGAACGAGTACACCCAGCTGTCCCGGCAGCTCAAGCAGGCCGGCCTGCTGGACCGGCGGCGCGGGTGGTATGGGGCCCGGATCGGCCTGAACCTGGTCCTGCTGGCCGCCGGAGGGGTCGGGTTCTTCCGCATCGGTGAGTCCTGGTGGCAGCTGCTCACGGCGGTCTACCTGGCGATCCTGGCCACCCAGCTCGCCTTTGTCGGCCACGACGCCGGCCACCGGCAGATCTTCCGCACCCGGCGGGCCAACGACCTGGTCGGCCTGGTCAACGGCAACCTGCTGGTCGGGATCAGCTTCGGCTGGTGGGTCCCCAAGCACAACGCCCACCACAGCAACCCCAACGACGAGGACCTGGATCCCGACATCGGCATCGCCGCCCTGGCCTTCACCGCCGCCCAGGCCCGCGGCAAGCGGGGCCTGGCCCGGGTGATCGCCCGCTCCCAGGCGTTCCTGTTCTTCCCCCTCCTGCTGCTGGAGGCCGGCCACCTCCATGTGGCCAGCATGAAGTCCATCCTCGGTGGCCGCGGCCGGGCCAACCTGGTCGAGGGGCTCCTGCTCCTGGTGCATGCCGCCGCCTACGTGACGGCCCTGCTGCTGGTGCTCACGCCGCTCCAGGCGGTCGCCTTCGCCCTGGTCCAGCAGGGATTGTTCGGCCTGTACCTGGGCTGCTCGTTCGCCCCCAACCACAAGGGCATGCCGACCCTCACCGAAGCCGACCAGCTCGACTTCCTGCGCCGCCAGGTGCTGACCTCCCGCAACGTCCGCGGCAGCCGCTTCGTCGACTTCCTCCTCGGCGGCCTCAACTACCAGATCGAGCACCACCTGTTCCCGAACATGCCCCGCCCCAACCTGCGCCACGCCCAGCCCCTGGTCCGGGAGTTCTGCCGCCAGCACGACCTCCCCTACGCCGAAGCCAGCCTCTTCGGCTCCTACGCCGAAGCCCTCCGCCACCTCCACGCCGTCGGCGCCCCCCTGCGGCCCGTTCCCGAGAGCTAGCGGCCAAGGAGGCCTGCCATGCGGGTGATGGTGATGATCAAGGGGGATCCGCAGCCGGGCGCAGCCCCCAGCGAGGAGCTCCTCGGCGCCATGGGCAGGTACAACGACGAGCTCAAGGCGGCCGGCGTGCTCATCGACCTGGCCGGGCTGCTCCCCAGCGCCATGGGGAGGCGGGTGCGGCGCTCCGGGGGGAACCGCTCGGTCGTCGACGGGCCGTTCCCCGAGTCGAAGCAGCTGATCGCCGGCTACTGGATCCTCCAGGTGCCGTCGATGGACGAGGCCGTCGAATGGGCCGAGCGGTTCCCCTTCCAGGCGTGGTCACAGATCTACCCGGGCGAGTACGGCGCCGAGGTCGAGATCGAGCTCCGCCAGGTGTTCGAGCCGGAAGGTTGACCTGCCGGTTCAAGAGGTGGGCGTGACAGACTCGAACCTGTGACCCTCGTCGTTGCAAGCGGGGTCCAGGTGGTCGCACTACCAGCCGACGGGCGGGTTGACCTGCAATGCTGTTGACCGTGGTTGTCCGCTGCTGACCGCTGATGTTGGGTTGTCCGCGGCCCCAGTGCGGCCCATGTTCGGGCATGTGGCCGCACTCCCCCGCCCCAGGTTGGAAGGCCGTGGGCTGAGCGACCTGCGGTTTCGCTCGCCGCCCGTGACCGCTCGTGCCCGCTCTTGTCCGTGGTTTGCCCTTCTGCTGCGGACCCGGTACGGACCGTCAGGTTCGGGTCCCGGAGGCCTCTGGCACGGCCGTCCTCCGCGAAAGGATCGGATCGGCCGGCCGACAACGTAGGGCCGATGGGCCGTCGGGGGCTGGGCGGAATGGACCTTGTGCGCCAGAGGTGGACTGCCCATACTCCCGAACAGCACCGCCAGCGGCGACGGCAAGGATGGCACCCAGTGGACGTATCGTTCCGGGGACGCGCCGGTGTTGGCCTTGCCGTTTCGCTGGGCGCCGTCGTCCTGCTGCTCTCAGGGGTCTTGGATTCGCTGGCCCCCACCACCCGGGGCCTGATCCTGGTCGCCGCGGGCGTCACGCTCCTGGGGGTTGTCCTGCCCCTGCAGCTGCGCACCCGGGCACTGCTCAAGCACGGTGTCAAGGTGCAGGGCACCGTGGTCGGCGTCGAGGAGGACACAGGGCGGGGGTCCGACAACCTGCCCTCGCGCACCTACCATCCGGTGGTGGAGTTCACGACCACCGACGGCCGCACGGTGACCTTCACCTCGGGGCTAGGCTTCAGCGGACGCCAGCCCAGGATCGGCAGCGCGGTTCCCGTCCGCTACCACCATGACGATCCCGAGCAGGCCCAGATCGACCGCGCCTACAGCTGGATGGTCCCGGCAGCACCACCGCTACTGGCCGGGGTGGGGCTGCTGGTGGCGGCCGTGGTCGCCGTCACCGACGAGCCCCGGGTTGCACCCGCCGCGGAGCAGGCCCAGGCCACACCGACGGTGGTGGACAGCCCCGAGGCTTCGGTGACCGAGGAACCGGTCCCCATCGAGCCGCCGCCGGCCAAGGTGGCGACCGGCCGGATCGGCGACACGCTGACCGTCACCGACCAGACCGGCACGGCCCAGCTCGAGATCACCGTCACGCGAGTGGGGTTCTCCAGCGGCTTTATGGGTGTGCATGTGGAGGCCCACGCCCTGGCCGACGACCAGCACCTCATCCTGGCGGCGCTGGTCGATGGTCATTACTACGACGAGCTTGTGATGGGCAGCTCAGCCGGAT
>CALGFH010000081.1 GCA_937881255.1 uncultured Actinomycetes bacterium | reverse complement strand
TCGTGGGCGTGGCCGCGGTGGCCAGCAACGGCGGGGTCAACCTGGCCCTGACCAACATGGGGGAGACCCCCCTGCGGGCCAGCGCGGTCGAGCAGGCGCTGGCCTCCGGGTCCGACCCGGCGGCCGCGGCCGAGCAGGCGCTGGAGGGCACCAGCCCGCCCAACGACGCCCTGGCCTCCTCCGAGTACCGCCAGCACCTGGCCAAGGTGCTGGTCCGGCGGGCGATCGAAGGGGCAAGGTCGAGCTGAACGGCGCGCACACCCCGAGGGCGCCGGGTGCCGGCGCCCTCGGCTTCGGTTCCGTCGACGAGCTCGAGACGGCCCTGGCCGACCACGCCTACCTGGCCGACCGGGGCCTGGCCACGGCCGTCTACCTGGCCCTGCACCTGGACAAGCCGCTGCTGCTGGAGGGCGAGGCCGGGGTCGGCAAGACCGAGGTCGCCAAGGTGCTGTCGGCCCTGCTCGACCGCGAGCTGGTCCGCCTCCAGTGCTACGAGGGGATCGACGCCAGCCAGGCCCTGTACGAGTGGGACTACTCGCGCCAGCTCATCGCCGTCCGGGCCGCCCAGCTGGGCGAGGGCCAGGCCGACCTGTTCGGGCCCGAGTTCCTGGTCGAGCGGCCGCTGCTGGCCGCGGTGCGGGCCGGGTCCCGGGCGGTGCTGCTGATCGACGAGCTGGACCGGGCCGACGACGAGTTCGAGGCCTTCCTGCTCGAGGTGCTGAGCGAGTTCGCGGTCACCATCCCCGAGATCGGCCGGGTCGCGGCCGACCGGCCGCCGGCGGTGATCATCACCTCCAACCGGACCCGGGAGCTGCACGACGCCCTCAAGCGCCGCTGCCTGTACCACTGGATCGACCACCCGTCGGTGGCCCGGGAGGTCGAGATCGTGCGCGTCCGCGCCCCCGAGGTCCCCGAGGCCCTGGCCCGCCAGGTCGCCGAGGCGGTGGCCCGGCTGCGGGAGATGGACGTGGCCAAGCGCCCCGGGGTGGCCGAGACGATCGACTGGTCGCAGGCCCTGACCTTCCTGGGCGCGACCCGGCTGGAGCCCGAGCAGGCCGCCGCCACCCTGGGCGCGCTGCTCAAGGACCACGAGGACCTGGAGCTGGTCCGCGCGCGCCTCGGCCAGGTGCTGGGAACGGAATGACCACCGAGGTGGTGGCCGAGGCTGGGCTCCAGCGGCTGGTCGGGTTCGGGCGGCTGCTGCGCACGCGGGGGATGGCGGTGGGGACCGGGCGGATCCTGACCTTCTGCCGGGCCGTGGCCGCCCTGGACCGGATCGACCGCACGGGCATCTACTGGGCCGGGCGGGTGGCCATGGTGGCCCGCAAGGAGGACCTGGCCGCCTACGACGCCGCCTTCGACGAGTGGTTCCCGACCCGGTCCCGCGACGTCATGGCCATGATCAGCGGCCAGGAGCAGCGCATGGGCGAGCCGCCGGAGCTGGAGGTGGTGCTCGACCAGGGCTTCTCCGAGGAGTCCTGGGAGCCGGCCGAGGGGGCCACCGACGGCGAGGGGACCGTCGGGGTCCTGGCCAGCGGGGCCGAGGTGCTGCGGGCCAAGTCGTTCGACGAGCTGTCCGAGACCGAGCGGATCGCCGCCGACCACGTCATCCGGGCCCTGGCCGTGCACCTGCCGACCCGGCACAGCCGCCGCTACCGGCCGTCGCCCTACGGCCGCCGCTTCGACCAGCGCCGCACCCTGCGGGCGTCGCTGCGCACCCAGGGCGAGCCGTTCCGGCGGGCCTGGCGGGACCGCCGCCGCCGGGTCCGGCCGCTGGTCCTGATCCTGGACGTCTCCGGGTCGATGTCGGCCTACTCGCGGGCCCTGATGCAGTTCGGCTTCGCGGCCATGCGGGCCGGGCGCCGGGTCGAGGTGTTCTGCTTCGGGACCCGGCTGACCAGGGTGACCAGGGCGCTGGCGCGCTCCGAGCCGGACGACGCCCTGCGCGAGGTCGCGGCCGCGGTGGTCGACTGGAACGGCGGCACCCGCATCGGCGCCTCCCTCAAGGAGCTGCTCGACCGCTGGTCCCAGCACGTGGCCATGCGGGGGGCGGTGGTGGTGCTCTGCTCCGACGGGCTGGAGCGGGGCGAGCCGGCCCTGCTGGCCGCCCAGGTGGCCCGGCTGTCCCGCCTCTCCCACCGGCTGATCTGGGTCAACCCGCTCAAGGGCAGCCCCCGCTACGAGCCGCTGGCCCGCGGCATGGCCGCCGCCCTGCCCCACGTCGACGTGTTCCTGGCCGGCCATAACCTCGAAAGCCTCGAGTCCCTCTGCGGGGTCCTTGAGGGCGCCCGGTGAGGTCGGCGGAGGTGTAGCTTGAGGTGGTGAACCTGACCGTCCTGCTCACCTCCGAGCCGCTGTCGCTGGACGCGGCCTTCCGGGCGGTGCTCGACCCGGCCTGCGGCGGGACGGCCCTGTTCGTCGGGACCACCCGCAGCCCCAACCAGGGCCGCGAGGTCGACCAGCTCCAGTACGAGGCCTTCGCCGAGCTGGCCGAGCCGGAGATGGAGCGGGTGGCCAGGAAGGCCGCCGCCACCCACGGTCTCGGCGCCGTCTACCTGGCCCACCGGGTCGGGGTGGTCGGGGCCGCCGAGCCGAGCGTGATCGTGGCCGCATCGGCCCCGCACCGGGCCGAGGCCTTCGCCGGCTGCCGCGAGCTGATCGACGAGCTCAAGGCGACCGTGCCCATCTGGAAGAAGGAGCGCTGGCCGGGCGGCGGCGAATGGGTGGGGGTTCCAAATGCCTGAGATGGTCGACAGCTTCGGGCGGGTCGTGCGCGACCTGCGGGTCTCGGTCACCGACAAGTGCAACTTCCGCTGCCTGTACTGCATGCCCGAGGACGGCCTGCCCTGGCTGGCCAAGGACGACGTGCTGGGCCGGGACGAGCTGATCCGGGCCCTGCGGGTCGCCATCGGCCTGGGCGTGCGGACCGTCAGCATCACCGGCGGCGAGCCCACCCTGCGGCGCGACCTGGTCGACGTGGTCGCCGCCCTCGACGGGCTCGGGGTCGAGCTGTCCATCACCACCAACGGCTTCCTGATGGACCGGCTGGCCGAGCCCCTGCGGGCGGCCGGCCTGACCCGTGATGGACCGGCTGGCCGAGCCGCTGCGTCAGGCCGGCCTCAAGCGGGCCAACATCTCGCTCGACTCCCTCCGGCGCGACCGCTTCAAGGAGATCACCCGCCGCGACGCCCTCGACCGGGTCCTGGCCGGCATCGACGCCACCCTGGCCGCCGGCCTCCACCCGGTGAAGATCAACGCCGTGGTGGTCCGCGGCTTCAACGACGACGAGCTCGAGCCGATGGCCGCCTGGGCCCGCGACCTCGGGGTGGAGCTGCGCTTCATCGAGTTCATGCCGCTGGACGCCCCCGGCGACTGGACCCGCGACCAGGTCGTCCCGGGCGGGGAGATCCTGGCCCGGCTCGACGCCGCCTTCGGGCTGGAGGCGCCCGACCCCCGGGGCAGCGCCCCGGCCGAGCGCTACCGCTACCGCGACGGCCGCGGCGCCGTCGGCGTGATCGCCTCGGTCACCCGGGCCTTCTGCGCCCAGTGCGACCGCATCCGCGTGACCGCCGACGGGCAGGTGCGGACCTGCCTGTTCGCCACCACCGAGTACGACCTGCGCTCGGTGCTGCGGTCGGGGACCGGCGACGACGCCGTCGCCCAGGTGTACCTGGACGCGGTCGCCCGCAAGCAGTGGGGCCACCGCATCAACGAGACCGACTTCGTCCAGCCGGCCCGCGGGATGTCCCAGATCGGCGGGTAACCACCGTCTTGATAGGGCGCCGCTTCCCGGGGAACTCCCGGTTTCGGTTACGCTCCGGCCCCTGACTGTCTCTGGTGGGAGGACACGGGCATGCAGGCAGATTGCACCTTCTGCCAGATCGTGTCGGGCGAGCTGCCGGCCGACCTGGTGGACGAGGACGAACGAACCGTCGCGTTCATGGACATCAGCCCGGCCACGCTCGGCCACGTGCTGGTCGTGCCCCGGCGCCACGTCAGCGACGTGATGTCGGCTGACGCCGAGGACTGGCTGGCCGTCGCGGCCATGGCCAGGCGGATGGCCCGCTGGGTGGTCGGGGCCTTCCGGGCCGGGGGCGTCGACCTGGTCCAGGCCAACTCCGACGGCTCGGTCGGCAACCAGACGGTGTTCCACCTCCACGTCCACGTGCTGCCGCGCTACCACGACGACCAGCTCGGCTCCTGGTGGTCCCCGGAGACGGCCGACCCGGCCGAGATCACCGAGGCCGCCCGCCGCCTGGTCGACTACGGCCGCAACGACCCCGAGAGCGCCCCGCCGCTGGCCTCCACCGCCCCCTGACGACCTCCTGCCCGGAGGCCGCTTGGGTTGCCGGTGACCGGTTCGCATGTTTGCATCCCGGCTTGAACGGGATAGCGAGAATGGGGACTCCGGGGAAAGGACACGCCCATGGACGCAGGCCTGCTGATCGCCATCCTCGTCGTGATCGTGCTGCTGGCGCTGCTCGCCTTCTTCGCCGGCCGCCAGCGCCGCAGCCGTAAGCTCCAGGACACCTTCGGGCCCGAGTACGAGCGCACGGTGGAGGAGACCGGCGACCGCCGGGCCGCCGAGACCGAGCTGCGGGAGCGGACCGAGCGCCGTGCCGAGCTCGACATCGTCCCGCTGGAGCCGGAGGCCCGCGCCCGCTACGTCGAGGCCTGGCGCCACACCCAGGCCCAGTTCGTCGACGAGCCGGCCGAGGCCACCCGCGAGGCCGACCGGCTGATCACCTCGGTGATGCGCGACCGCGGCTACCCGGTCGACGACTTCGAGCAGCGGGCCGCCGACATCTCGGTCGACCACCCCCAGGTGGTCGACGACTACCGGGCCGCCCACGCCATCGCCGCCGCCAACGACCGCTCGGAGGCCAGCACCGAGGACCTGCGCCAGGCGCTGGTCCACTACCGTTCGCTGTTCGAGGAGCTGCTGGAGGACCGCCACCCCGACCGGTCGACGACCGAGGAGGCACGATGACCGAGCGCTACGGTCCCGGCTACGGCGAGGAGGGCAGCCAGCGGCCCTCGGGCCGGGGAGCGGTGACCGAGCGGCTGGCCGGCCAGGACCGGATCAACGAGATCGACCTGACCGACGAGACGACCGAGCGCGAGTCCTCCGGCGCCTTCGAGCCGGCCGAGACCGGCCGGACCGGGTCGTCGAACATCTTCGACGTCGACCAGCGGGCCAAGCAGGAGGACCAGAACCCGACCGGCTACGAGCCGTCGGTCGCCGATCCCGACGCCGACCCGGACGCCCCACGCGGCGAGACCGTGGTCACCGAGCCCGGCCAGCCCCGGGACGAGCCCGGCACCGAGGCCCCGGCCCCGGCCGCCGACGCGGAGGCCGCCGAGGTCCCGCCGGCGCCGGTGGCCGAGCCGCCGGCCGACGCCCCGGCGGCAACCGAGGCTCCGGCGGCCGCCGACGCCCCGGCCGCCGGGACCCCGGTGCTGCTCGGGTCGCTGGACGCCGGTGCGATCCGCAACCGGTTCCTGGACATCCAGGCCGGGTTCATCGACGAGCCGAGGCAGGCGGTCGAGGAGGCCGGCCGCTTCGTCGACGACCTCCTCCGGCAGGTGGCCGACTCCCTCCAGCAGCAGCGCGGCCAGCTCGCGGGCGTGACCGACGAGGGCTCGACCGAGGACCTGCGCCTGGCCCTGCGCGCCTACCGGCAGTTCGTCGACCGGCTCCTGGGCCTGGCCAGCTGAGCGGGACGCTCAGCCTCGGGGTCGAGGAGGAGTACCAGCTCGTCGACCCGGCGAGCCGCGAGCTGCGCTCGGTGGCCCCGCGGGTCCTGCAGGCGGCCGAGCCGGAGCTGGGCGAACGGGTCCAGCCCGAGCTGTACCGCTCGATGGTCGAGATGAACACCCCGGTCTGCTCGACCCTGGGCGAGGTCCGCGAGGCGGTCCGCCGCAGCCGGCGGTCGCTGATCGAGGCCGCCGGGCGGCAGGGCCTGCGGATCGCCGCCGCCGGCACCCACCCGTTCTCCCGGTGGCGCGACCAGCGGGTGACCGACAAGCGCCGCTACCGGAACCTGGCCGAGGACTACCAGCAGGTGTTCCGCGAGCAGATCGTGTTCGGCTGCCACGTCCACGTCGGCATCGACGACCGGGAGGCGGCCATCCAGACGATGAACCGCGCCCGGCCCTGGCTGCCCGTGCTGGCCGCCCTCACCGTCAACTCGCCCTACTGGCTCGGGGGCGACACCGGCTACGCCAGCTACCGCACCGAGATCTGGAACCGCTGGCCCACGGCGGGCATGCCCCAGGCGTTCGCCTCCCGGGCCGAGTACGACGCGCTGGTCTCCACGCTGATGGCCACCGGCAGCGTCCGCGAGCCGACCAAGCTCTACTGGGACGTGCGCCCCTCCACCAAGCAGGAGACGCTCGAGTTCCGGGTCGCCGACGTCTGCATGGGCGTCGACGAGGCCGTCATGGTGGCCGGCCTGGTCCGCGGCCTGGCCGTCACCTGCCACCAGGCCGCGGTGGCCGGCGACCCCGCGTCCGCGAGCCGACCAAGCTCTACTGGGACGTGCGCCCCTCGGCCCGGCAGGAGACGCTCGAGTTCCGGGTCGCCGACGTCTGCATGGCCGTCGACGAGGCCGTGATGGTCGCCGGCCTGGTCCGGGCGCTCGCCTTCACCTGCCTCCAGGCCGCCCGCCGCGGCGACCCGACCCGGCGCCCCGCCCCGAGCTGCTCCGGGCGGCCAAGTGGCGGGCCGCCCGCCACGGCCTGGCCGCCGACCTGGTGGACGTGCTCGGCCGCCGAGCCCTCCCGGCCACCGAGGTGGTCGGGCTGTTCCTGGCCGAGATCCGGCCCGGGCTGGAGGCCGGCGGCGACCTCGAGGAGGTGTCCGAGCTGGTCCGGGCGACCATCGCCCGCGGGACGGGCGCGGCCCGCCAGCGGGAGGCGTTCCAGCGCAGCGGCAGCCTGGAGTCGGTGGTGGACCTGGTGATCTCCGAAACCGCCCGCTAAGGTGGCCACGGGCCACGACAAGGCGCCCAGGGGAGCCCGGCGGACCGGGCTGAGAGGCCGACTGCAGCGGTCGGCGACCCTTCGAACCTGATCCGGTTAGTACCGGCGAAGGGAGTGCGGGATGGAAGCTCGCCAACGGTCCCCACGCATCCAGCAGGCCCCCGAGTGGGGCATCGAACCGGTCCCGCCGGACCAGCGGCGCCTCGGCTTCCTCGACCAGGCCGTCCTCTGGGGCAACCTCGGGGTCAGCCTGCTCGTGCTGGTCGCCGGGGCCCTGCTGGTGCCGGCCCTCGGCCTGTGGCCGGCCCTCGGGGCCACCGTTGTCGGGGCCGTGGCCGGCAACGCCCTGCTCGGGCTGGCCGCCGTCCCGGCGGCGGCCACCGGCGTGCCGGCCATGGTCCTGTACCGGGCCCCGCTGGGGGTCCGCGGCTCGCTGCTCCCGACCGCCTGCAACGTCGTCCAGAACCTGGGCTGGGCCACCTTCGAGCTGTTCGTGATCGCCACCGCGGCCACCGCCATCTCCGAGCGGGTGTTCGGGGTGGGCGGCCGCCCCCTGTGGGTGCTGGCCTTCGGCGCCCTGGCCACCGCCATGGCCGTGGCCGGGCCGCTGACCGTGCTGCGCCGCTGGCTCCAGCGGTTCGCGGTCTGGGCCGTGCTCGCCTCCACCGCCTACCTCACCTGGTACGCCCTGACCCGCTTCGACCTCGGCGCCCTCGCCGGCCAGGCCGGCCAGGGCGGGCTGTCGTTCTGGGCCGGGGTCGACCTGGCCATCGCCCTGCCCATCTCCTGGGTGCCGCTGGTCGCCGACTACGCCCGCTTCGGCCGCAGCGCCGGCGCCACCTTCTGGGGCACGGCCGTCGGCTACCTCCTGGCCCAGGTCTGGTTCTTCGCCCTTGGCATCCTGTTCCTGCTCTCCATCGGCCAGGGCGACGTGATCGCGGCCCTGCTCGCCGTCCCGGTGGGGCTGCTGGCCATGGCCGTGCTGGTGGTCGACGAGACCGACGAGGTGTTCGCCAACCTCTACTCGGCCGGGGTCAGCCTCAAGAACGCCGCCCCCGGCCTGCCCGGCCGCCGGGTCGCCCTGGCCCTGGGCGCGGTCGCCACCCTCCTGGCCGTCCTGGTCGACGACCTGGCCCGCTACGAGAACTTCCTGTTCCTGCTGGGGGCGCTGTTCGTCCCCCTGTTCGGGGTGCTGGCGGCCGACTGGTACGTGCTCGCCCGCCGCCGCTACGACGTCGCCGCCATGTACCGGCCCGACGGCCCCTACCGGGGCGTGCGCTGGCCGGCGGTGCTCGTCTGGCTGCTCGGGTTCCTGGTCTACAACTGGATCAACCCCGGGACCGTGACCGCCTGGGTGTCGCTGACCGAGGCCCTGTTCGACGGCCTCCTGCACCTGCCCTTCCCGCTGTCGGCCCGCCTGCCCTGGCTGGGCGCCTCGATCCCCGCCTTCCTGGTCGCCTTCCTGGCTATGCTGGCCGTCGGTCGCCGCTCCAGGGAGGAGACGGTCGCATGACGACGACGTTCGCGGGGATGCCCGACGAGGGCCTGGCGTTCCTCGAGGACCTGGAGGAGCGCAACACCAAGGAGTTCTTCGACGCCCATCGGGCGCTGTTCAGGGAGCAGGTCCAGGCGCCGTTCGCCGCCCTGGTCGAGGCGGCCGTGGCCCGGCTGCGCCGCGACGTCCCCGACCTGGGCACGCCCAAGGTGTTCCGGATCTACCGGGACCTGCGCTTCAGCAAGGACAAGACCCCGTACAAGACCTCGATGAGCGCCTCGGTGCCGTCCCGGCCCCCCTCGGAGGGCGACGGCCCCGGGGTCGGCACCGGCTATTACGTCAACGTCGGCCCGGCCGGGCTCTACACCGCCTCCGGCCTGTACCACGCCGACCGGCCCGACCTGCAGCGGGTCCGGGCGGCCATCGCCGATGAGGCGCTCGGCACCGAGCTGGAGGCGATCTTCGCCAAGGCCGCCGGCAGCCACCTGGAGCCGTGGCTGGACCCGCTCCAGCGGATGCCAAGGCCGTGGCCGGCCGACCACCCCCGGGCCCACCTGCTCAAGGGCCGCTCCCTGGTCCTCAACCGCCAGCACGAGCGCGCCCCCTGGCTCCAGACGGCCGAGCTGCTCGACCACCTGCTGGCCGACTGGAAGGCCATGATCCCCTTCAACCGCTGGCTTGAGCGGGTCCCCTAGGCCAGGCGGGGGCCGACGAACACCAGCAGCACGGCCGGGTCGGGGCCGAGGTTCTTGAGGGCGTGCTTGGACCCGGCCGGGGCGAGCACCGCCTCGTACTGGGCGGCCTCGGCGGTGTCGTCGTCGACCCGGACCAGCACCCGCCCGGCCATGACCACCAGCACCTTGTCGGCGTCGTCGTGGACGTGCAGCAGCTGCTCCTGCCCGGGGTCGAGGCAGTAGAGGTCGGTCAGGGTGCGGTCGGTCTCGAACACCCGGTGCTTGGCCATGCGCCGCTCGTCGAAGGCGATCAGCTCGGCCAGCCTGGTTCGCTCCATGGGACTGCTAGCCTAACTGCTTGCCGCTCCCTGCACCGACGGAGGTCACAAGCTCCATGAAGGTCACGCTCGCCAAGGCCGACGCGGTCACCGCCAAGGCAGACCTGCTCGCCGTCCCGGTGTTCGCCGGGACCGAGCTCGGCCCCGGGGCCGAGGAGGCGGTGGCCGCCCTCGGCGCCCCGGTGGCGCCGCTGCTGGAGGCCCGCGGCTTCACCGGCAAGACCGGCGAGGTGGCCGCCCTCCCGACCCTCGGGCGCCTGGAGGCCACGGTGCTGCTGCTGGTCGGGGTGGGGGAGCGGGCCAAGGTCGACGCCGAGGTGCTCCGCCGGGCCGCGGCCGCGGTCGTGCGCCAGGGCCGCGGGGCCCGCAAGGCCGCCACCACCCTGCCCCAGGCCCTGCCCGCCGACCCGGCCGGCGCCGTCCAGGCGGTGGCCGAGGGGGCGCTGCTGGCCGCCTACCGGTTCGACAAGTACAAGCAGGCCAAGGCCGGTGCCAACGGGTCCAAGCCGCCGGCCGAGCTGGCCACCTTGGTCCTGCATCCCGGCCCGGCCGCGGGCCGTGCCGGCGGGCTGGCCGGCGCCCTGGCCGCCGGCCAGGTCAGGGCCACCGCCACCAACCTGGCCCGGGACCTCTCCAACGAGCCGGCCAACGCCCTGCACCCGGCCGACCTGGCCGCCGCCGCCCGCAAGCTGCTGGCCGGCAAGGGCGTGACCGTGAAGGTCAAGGACGAGAAGGCGCTGGCCGCCGAGGGCTTCGGCGGCATCGTCGGGGTCGGCCAGGGGGCCGAGCACCCGCCCCGCCTGATCGAGCTGCGCTACGCCCCCAAGGGCGCCACCGGCGAGGTGGTCCTGGTCGGCAAGGGCATCACCTTCGACTCGGGCGGGCTGTCGCTCAAGCCGCCCGACTCGATGAAGACCATGAAGACCGACATGTCGGGGGCGGCGGCGGTCCTGGCCACCATGAGCGTCCTGGCCGACCTGGAGGTGAAGGTCCCGGTCACCGGCTACCTGGCCTCGGCCGAGAACATGCCGTCGGGGCGGGCCACCCGCCCCGGTGACGTCCTGACGATGAAGAACGGCAAGACCGTCGAGGTGCTGAACACCGACGCCGAGGGCCGCCTGGTCATGGCCGACGCCCTCGCCCTGGGGGCCGCCTCCAAGCCGGCCGCGATCATCGACGTGGCCACCCTCACCGGCGCCTGCGTGGTCGCCCTCGGCAACCGCTACACCGGCCTCATGGCCAACGACGAGGCCCTGGCCGCCGAGCTGCTGGACGCCGCCGCCGAGGCCGGCGAGCCGACCTGGCGCCTGCCCCTGCCGCCCGAGTACCGCAAGGACATCGAGAGCGACCTGGCCGACCTCAAGAACGTCGGCGACCGCTACGGCGGCGCCCTGTTCGCCGGCCTGTTCCTCCAGGAGTTCGTCGACGACCGCCCCTGGGCCCACCTCGACATCGCCGGCCCCGCCCGGTCCGAGTCCGACGACGGCTACCTCAGCAAGGGCTCGACCGGCGTCACCGTCCGCACCCTGCTGACCTGGCTGGAACGCCGCAGCACGGCCCGCTGACCGGGAGGCCGGCCGACCTGGTGGCCGCGGGGGTCGTGCGGTGGTCGGGGTGGGCGGCCACCCGGGCCTCGGCCGGTCGCCGGGCGTACACGGTCCCGGCGTCCGGCCCGGCCGCCGCCGTCCACCTGACCACCGTGGTCCGGCTCCCCGCCCCGGTCGCCGAGGCGCTCGCCCCGGCCCTGGACCACCTCCGCACCCTCGGCCCCGGCCACCACTGGTACCCGCCGGAGACCATGCACGTCACCGTCCAGAGCCTGGGCCGGCTCGCGGCCGGCCGGCGCCCCCGGCGGCCCCGGGTCGGGCGCGGGCTCGGCCACGCCAACCTGGCCCGGTTCTCCGGTCCGGTGATCACCGGCCGGCCCGGCTAGGGGTTGGGGCCGGCGGCCCGGACCCGCTTGACCGCGACCAGGGCCGACCGCAGCTCGCGGATCCAGTCGGCCTCATGGGTCCCGACCAGCCGCACGCACCAGGCCAGGGCGTCGCTGCGGCTGCGGGCCACCCCGGCGTCGATCAGGGTGTCGAGCACCCGCCGCTCGGGCAGCCGCAGCCGGGTCATCACCGGCACGCTCAGGGTGGTGAACAGCAGGCGCTCGCCACCGCAGTCGACCCCCCAGGACACCTTGCGGCGGCAGCACCATCACGTCGTATTCGGCGAAGGTCGCGCGCGCGAGCGACGCCGTGCGCACCGTCGTGACCGGCTGGCCGTAACGACGCTCGAGCACGTAGCGCGTCCAGCCGGCGGAGAGCGAGGAGGTCGGCGTATCCCAGACCAGCAGCACCCGCGGCTCGCGGGTCTCCTCGCGGAACCGCCGCGCCGCCAGCACCGGGTCGTCGCCGCCGTCGGCCAACGGACCGATAACGAGGATCTCCTCCCCGTCGGCGGTCACCTCCGGGGGCCCGGTGAACCAGCCGTCGGGCAGGCGCCGGTCCAGCCAGGCGGCCACGTCACGGACGACCTGTTCCTGCTGCATTCTCATTACAGTATTACGCGTAGCGGGTACCGACAACGGCGTCCAGGTCACGGACAAATGTGGGAAACCCGCTCCGACAAGCGGTTTCGACCGGCTTGCTTTTCCACATGGGCAATCCAGGCCGGTATCATCCCGTCAACGGCAGCAGACAAGGGGAAGTCTCCGTGCAGATCGATTTCAGATCGTCGGAACGGTCCAGCCTCGGTGTGGAGGTCGAGCTCGAGATCGTGGACCTGGAGTCACGCGAGCTTCGCAGCGGGGCCTCGGAGATCCTGCCCCTGCTCGGCCGGGACCACCCCAACGGTGAGCACCCCAAGGCCAAGCACGAGCTGCTCGAGTCGACCATCGAGATCATCACCGGCGTCTGCACCACCGTGGACGAGGCCCGCCGGGACCTGGAGGGCACCCTCGGCGAGCTGTATCCCTACATGGACGAGCGGGGCATGGGCCTGATGTGCTCGGGCACCCATCCGTTCTCGGACTGGGCCAGGCAGGAGATCAGCCCCAGCCCTCGCTACGCCCAGCTGATCGAGGACATGCAGTGGATGGCCAGGCGGCTGCAGATCTTCGGCATCCACGTGCACGTCGGCGTGCGCTCGCCCGAGAAGGCGGTGGCGATCGTCAACGCCCTCACCATGTACATCCCGCACTTCCTGGCCCTCTCGGCCTCGAGCCCCTTCTGGAAGGGGACCGACACCGGGCTGGCCTCCTGCCGCAGCAAGGTGTTCGAGGGCCTGCCGACCGCCGGCGTGCCCTACCAGCTCTCCGGCTGGGACCAGTTCGAGCAGTTCATGGACACCCTGATCTCGGCCAAGACGATCCACACGATCCGCGAGGTGTGGTGGGACATCCGGCCCCACCCGGGCTTCGGCACCGTCGAGCTGCGCATCTGCGACGGCCTGCCGACGATGGGGGAGGTCGCGACCGTGGCGGCCATCAGCCAGTGCCTGGTCGACCGGCTGAACACCTTGATGGACCGGGGCTACACGCTGCCGGTCCCGAGGAGCTGGATCATCCGCGAGAACAAGTGGCGGGCCGCCCGGTACGGGCTCGACGCCGAGATCATCCTCGACGACCAGGGCCGGCTCCAGCCGGTCCGGGAGGCCATCGAGGAGCTGGTCGACGAGCTCACCCCGGTCGCCCGCCGGCTTGGCTGCAGCGACGAGCTGCGCAACGCGCTCGCCATGATGGAGCGCGGTCCGAGCTACATCCGACAGCGTGAGGTTATTGCCGCGGGGGGCGCCATGACCGACGTCGTTGACAGTTTGGTCGAGGAGCTCCGCACCGATCGCCTGACGCCCACACCAAAGCCAGCCATACCGTGACTCTCGACCTCTCAGCGTTCCTGGCCACCCACAACCCCGAGCTGATCCACCTCCGGCGCCACCTCCACGCCCACCCCGAGCTCGGGAAGGCCGAACGCCAGACCACCGCCCTGGTCGCCCGCCGCCTGGAGGCCGTGGGCCTCCGGCCCCGCCTGCTGTCCACCGGCACCGGGCTGATCTGCGACATCGGCGACGGCGACGGGCCGACGGTCGCCCTCCGGGCCGACCTGGACGCGCTGCCCCTGCACGACGAGAAGGACGTGCCCTACCGCTCGACCGTCCCCGGGGTCTGCCACGCCTGCGGGCACGACGTGCACACCACCATCCTGCTCGGGGCCGGCCTCGCCCTGGCCCAGCACGCCGACCGGCTGCCCGGCCGGGTCCGGCTGATCTTCCAGCCGGCCGAGGAGTGCCTGCCCGGCGGCTCGATCGACGTCATCGGCGACCGGGTGCTGGAAGGGGTCAGCGTCATCTACGCCCTCCACTGCGACCCCAAGCTGGAGGTGGGCCGGCTCGGGGTCCGGGTCGGGGCCATCACCGCCGCCTCCGACCTGGTCGAGGTGCACCTGTCCGGGCCGGGCGGCCACACCGCCCGCCCCCATCTGACCGCCGACCTGGTGTACGTGATCGGCCGGGTGGTCGCCGACCTGCCGGCCGCCCTCTCGCGCCTGGTCGACACCAGGGCCGCCCTCAACATCACCTTCGGGGCGATCGAGGCCGGGACCGTGCACAACGCCATCCCGACCGCCGCCGTGGCCAGGGGCACCCTGCGGGTGCTGGACCGGGCCGTCTGGGGCGAGGCCCAGAAGCTGGTCGAGCGGATCCTGGAGTCCACCGTCGGCCCCTACCCCCAGGTCACCTACCGCCTCGACTACCAGCGGGGCGCGCCCCCGGTGGTCAACGACGAGGAGGCCACCGCCGTCTTCGCCACCGCCGCCCGCGGGGCCATCGGCGACGAGGCCGTCCTCAACGCCCCCCAGAGCATGGGCGGGGAGGACTTCTCCTGGTACCTGGAGGAGATCCCCGGCTCCATGGCCCGCCTGGGCGTCCGCATCCCCGGCACCGACCTCGACATCCACGCCGCCTCCTTCGACGTGGACGAGCGCGCGATCGCCGTCGGCGTGCGCATCCTGGTCGAGACGGCCATGCAGGCCCTCGACCACTACGGCGCCGCCCAGCCCGGAGGAGGCCGTTTGCGGGCCGTGCCACCGGGCAGGGTAGGGGTCGGGAGGTGACCGCATGACCACCGATGCCGGTTCCGGTTTCGACAACCAGTCCGCGGGTCGCGACGCCGGTGACGAGATCCTCGAAGAGGAGTCCCGCCACCTCCTCGGCGAAGACGCCGGCGACGGCG
>CALGFH010000080.1 GCA_937881255.1 uncultured Actinomycetes bacterium | reverse complement strand
CGACCATGGCACAGGCGCTCTTGGGGGGCCGTGGGGGGAGCGAGCTCCCCCCACATGGATCGGGGGCTGCGGTAGTTCTCCCCTCGCTAGCATGGGGCAATGCGGATAGGAGTGGTCTCCGACATCCACGGCGCCGCCGAGGCGCTGGCCCGTGAGGCTGCCGGGGCGGACGCGCTGCTGGTCTGTGGCGACCTGGTCAACCTGATCGACTACCGGACGATGCAGGGGATCGCGGCCGAGGTGTTCGGGCCGGAGGTGACGGCCGACTTCGTGCGGCTGCGGACGGCGGGGCGGTTCGACGAGGCCGGGCTGGTGCTGCGGGGCGCGTCCGAGGGGCGCGAGGAGGAGATCCGCGACCGGGTGCGGGTGGCCGTGCGGGCCCAGTACGAGGCGGTGTTCGCCGCCTTTCCCGAGCCCACCTACCTGACCCATGGGAACGTGGACCGGCCCGAGCAGTTCCAGGACCTGCTCCGGCCCGGGATCCGCCACCTGGACGGGGAGACGGTGGAGGTGGACGGGCTCCGGGTCGGGTTCGTGGGCGGTGGGCTGCCCCGGGGGAGCCGGCCCCACCTGTCGGAGTGCACCCACGAGGAGTTCGCGGCCAAGGTGGCCGCGCTCGGCCCGGTCGACGTGCTCTGCTCGCACATGCCCCCGGCCGTCGACGACCTCCGCTTCGACGTGGTCGCCGGCCGGCCCGAGCCGGGCAGCCAGGCCCTGCTCGACTACGTGGAGGAGCACCAGCCCGACTACCTGTACTTCGGCCACGTCCACCAGCCGCGGCGCAGCCGCCTCCGGGTCGGGCGGACCTGGCTGGTCAACGTCGGCTACTTCCGGGCCACCGGTCGGATGCTGGAGCACCCGGCCTGAGGGCGTACTAGCATCCGGGCATGGCCGAGCACGCCGAAGGGTCCACCGAGGTCTTCGCCAGCCCCGCCGAGGTGATGGCGGTGGTGGCCGACTTCGACGCCTACCCGGACTGGGTCGGGAACCTGGAGGAGGTCGAGGTCCTTCACCGCGACCGCCGGGGGCGGGGGACCAGGGTCGCCTTCCGGCTCCGGACCCCGATGGGGGACCAGGCCTACACCCTGGCCTACCGCTACCAGCCCAGGGACGCCGGCGTGACCTGGACCTATGTCGAGGGGACGCTGGACGACCTGGCCGGCTCGTATGCCCTGGAGCCGACCGCCGACGGGACCACCCAGGTCACCTACCGGCTGGAGGTCGCCCTCGGGGTGCCCCTGCCCGGGCTGGTCAAGCGGCAGGCGGCCAAGCAGATCGTGCGCTCGGCCCTGAGCGACCTGAAGCGCCGCGTGGAGTCCATGTAGGCTGCCAGCACCGTGCGCATCCTCCTGTTCACCGGCAAGGGCGGCGTCGGCAAGACCACCGTGGCCGCGGCCACCGCGGCCCAGGCCGCGGCCCGAGGGCACCGGACCCTGGTGATGTCCACCGACCCGGCCCACTCCCTGGCCGACTCCTTCGACGTCGAGCTGGGGGCCGAGCCGCGCCAGGTCGCCGAGCGGCTCTGGGCCGAGCAGATCGACAGCCAGGCCCGGCTGGAGGCCAACTGGCGCGAGATCCAGGAGTACGTCGTCAACCTGCTCAACTGGGGCGGGGTCGACGCCGTCGAGGCCGAGGAGCTGTCGGTCATCCCCGGCCTGGACGAGCTGTTCAGCCTGATCGACATCAACCGCTACCACCAGGCCGGCGACTACGACCTGCTGGTGGTCGACTGCGCCCCGACGGCCGAGACGCTGCGGCTGCTGTCGCTGCCCGAGGCCCTGGGCTGGTACATCGACCGGCTGTTCCCGTCCTCGCGCCGGATCGCCACCGTGGCCCGGCCGCTGCTGGGCCGGCTCGGCAACCTGCCCCCGATCGCCTCCGACGCCGTGTTCGGGGCCGTGGAGCGGCTCTACCGGAACCTGGAGCGGGTCCGGGTGCTGCTGGCCGAGCCCGAGACCTCCACCGTCCGCCTCGTCCTCAACCCCGAGAAGATGGTGGTCGCCGAGGCCAGGCGCACCTACACCTACCTGTCGCTGTTCGGCTACCGGGTGGACGCCGTGGTGGTCAACCGCCTGCTGCCCGACGACGTCACCGACCCCTACTTCGGCAAGTGGAAGGAGATCCAGGCCGACCACTTCCGCACCATCACCGAGTCGTTCGCGCCCCTGCCCATCCTCACCTGCCGGCTGTTCGACGACGAGATGGTCGGGCTGGACCGGCTCTCGGAGGTGGCCGCCGAGGTGTACGGCTCCCGCGACCCGGCCGGCGTCCTGGCCGAGTCGCGGCCGCTGCGGGTGTCCAAGCAGCGCGGCGGCGGCTACGCCCTGCGCATGGACCTGCCGTTCGCCGAGCGGGGCGACCTGGACGTCCACCGCAAGGGCGACGAGCTGCTGATCAAGGTCGGGGGCTACAAGCGCAACGTGCTCCTGCCCCAGGCCCTGCAGCCGCTGGAGATCTCCGCGGCCAACCTCCGAGGTGGCACCCTGGTGGTGCGCTTCGACGCCCGCGAGGGGCCGTCCGCCGGAGCCAGGGGGGCCTGATGCGACCAGAGATGGGAGAAGCGCCGATGGCCCACGACGACGCCGGATCGGCCGGCCAGGCCTCCGAGTGCCAGTTCTGCCCCTTCTGCGCCGGGCTGGCGGCGCTGCGCCAGGCCCGGCCGGAGGCGGTCGAGCATCTCGTCAAGGCCGGCGCCGAGCTGCTGCTGGCGGCCAGGGCGCTGCTCGACGGGGCCGCCGAGCCGGCCGGCCCGCCCGCCCCGGGCCGCCGCCGTCCCCGTCCCCGCCCGGCCGGCCGCGGGGACGCGTCGGGCAACGGGCTCCAGCGGATCGACATCGGCTAGCCGGTGGCCGCCTCCGCCGGAGCCGAGCCCCACGCCGTCGGTCTCGACATCGGCGGGACCAAGATCGCCGGGGGCGTGGTCACCGAGAGCGGGAGGGTCCTCGACCGGACCAGGGTCCCGACCCCGCCCGACGACCAGGCGGCCACCCTGGCCGCGCTGCTCGCGCTGGTGGACGAGCTGTGGGCCCGCAACCCCGGAGTGGAGGCGATCGGGCTCGGGGCGGCCGGGCTGGTCGAGCGGCCGGGAGGCAACGCCCGCTGGGCCCCCCACAACACCTACCGCCGCATGGAGCTGCGCCGCCTCCTGCACGAGCGGACCGGCCTGCCGACCAGCGTCGACAACGACGCCAACGCCGCCGCCTGGGCCGAGTCCCGGTTCGGGGCCGGGGCCGCCAGCGGCGACCTGGTGCTGGTCACCGTCGGGACCGGGATCGGGGGCGGGCTGGTGCTGGACGGCGGCATCTACCACGGCGAGCACGGCTTCGCGGGCGAGCTCGGCCACCTGATCGTCGACCCCGAGGGCGACCGCTGCGCCTGCGGCAACCGCGGCTGCCTGGAGGCGATGGCCTCCGGCTCGACCCTGGGCCGGCTGGGCCGGGAGGCGGCGGCCGGCGACCCGGCCGGGCGCCTGGCCACCCTGGCCGCGCTGGACGGCGGGCCGGTCACCGGCGAGGTCGTGTTCGCCGCGGCCAGCGAGGGCGACAAGGTCGCCCTGGGCCTGTTCGAGCGGATCGGGCACTGGCTGGGGGTGGGCATCGCCTCGCTGGTGACCATCTTCGACCCCGACCTGGTGGTCGTCGGCGGCGGGGTCGCCGCCACCGGCGAGCTGCTGCTGGCCCCGGCCCGGGCCAGCTTCGAGCGCTACGTCCACGCCCGCGACCACCGCGACCTCCCCCCGGTGGTCCCGGCCCGCCTCGGCGCCGACGCCGGCCTGGTCGGCGCGGCCACCCTGGCCCTGGCCCGCCACTGATGGGGCTGTGGATGCCGCCGAACGGCGCTGAGGTGGTCGAGGTAGCCTCCCCCACCGGGGGACCCGGTAGCGGCGGGTCCGGGTGAGCGCTGCGGTGGGGTCCGGGTGAGCGCTGCGGTGGGGTCGGGGTTGCCGCTGCTGGCGGTGACCCTGCCGCAGTTCTCGGAGCGGCCGGGGCCGGCCCTGGAGGCCGCGACCGACGCCCGGCGGCTCGGTTTCGCCGGGGCGTTCGTGTTCGACCACCTGTGGCCCCTCGGCGCCGAGGGCCGGACCCGGCCCGCCCTGGAGTGCTGGACGTTGCTGGCCGCGGTGGCCGCGGCCACCGGTGGCCCGGAGGGGTCCGGGGAACCCCGGAGGGGTGCCCCGATGAATCAGGGGCCCGGGTTCCGGGTCGGGACCCTGGTGACGCGGGCCGGGCTGCGGGCGCCGGCTGTGGTGGCGCGGATGGCCGCCACCGTCGGGGAGGCGGCCGGTGCGCCGCTGGTGGTCGGGATCGGCCGTGGCGACCTGGCCAACCGGGCCGAGAACCTGGCCTTCGGGCTCCCCTTCGGCGACCCGGCCGAGCGCGCCGCCGCCGTCGAGGCGACCGTGGCCGCCCTGCGCGGCCCGCTCGCCGGCACCCCGGCCCCCGAGGTCTGGGTGGGCGGCACCGGACCCGGGGCCCGCGACCTGGCCGGTCGCGTGGCCGACGGCTGGAACGGCTGGGCGCTCACCCCCGAGGAGCTGGCCGCCGGCCTGGCCGGGGCGCGCCGGGCGGCCGAGCTGGCCGGCCGCGACCCGGCGGCGGTCGCCGGCACCTGGGGCGGGCAGGTGCTGGTGGCGCCGGACCGGCGGGAGGCCGAGGCCCGTCTGACCCGCTGGGCCCCCGGCCGGCCGCCGGCCGAGCTGGCCCGGGTCGTCGCCGGCGACCCCGGGACGGTCATGGGCCGGCTGCGCGAGCTCGGCGACGCCGGGGCCGCCTGGTGCGTGCTGGCCACGGTCGGCGGCCCGGGGGCCGAGATGCGGGAGCTGCTGGCCGCGGCCGCCGCGTCAAATAGTTGATCGTGAAAGCAAATTGGGACGGCCGGGCGAAAGCGCCGGGAAATACTTGCTGGCGCCAACCAGATCGGGAAACCTAGTCTACGTATCGTACAGATTAATAGTCTCGTTTAGCCCGGTAGGAGCATTGCACGAGTCGCATGGCACGCGCAGAATCATGGGCGTTGACTCGCCCATCGCCGCTACGCGCACCCCGCCACCCCCAAGGCGGACGCGTAAGGGAGAGGAATCGCCATGTACCCGCGCACTACCGCTGTCCCTGCAACACCGGCCAGGCATCGGCCCGGCCGGGAATCGACCACCTGGTCCCGGACCCGGAACGGGCCGTCGACCACCTGGTCCTAGGCGGCCGATGGCGGTGACGTGGTGAGCGAGCCCGGGACGCTCCCCCAGAGCGTCCGGAACTCGCTCCCACGCGCCGCCTGGCTGTTCGTCCTGGCGGTCGTGGCCGCGGCCACGGTCGTCGTCGCCCTCTATCTGCCATCCGCCGTCCGCCTGCTGGCGGACGGCGGATGGCGGGCTGCCTGGCAACCCCTGCTGTACGTGGCCGGGCTGGTCCTGGCCGAGCGGTTCGTGGTCAAGGTGCCGCTGCGCAACCACCGCTTCTCGGTCGGCGTCTGCGACATGGTGATCGTGCTCGGGGTGGTCTTCCTCGACCCCCCGGTGCTGGTGATCGCCACCGGGGTCGGGATCGCGGTCAGCCAGCTGCTGTTCGAGGCCCAGCCGGTCAAGCGGCTGTTCAACGTCCCCCAGTACATCCTCTCGGTGGCGGTGGCCGCCGCCGTCGCGGGCGGCCTGGTCGACCTGCTGCAGCGCTCCGACCGGTTCGGGGCCCAGCTCGAGCCGGGAGTGTTCCGGCCGGCCCTGGCCGTGGTCTGGGTCGTCGCCATGGCCGCCTTCTTCGTGGTCAACCACTCGCTGGTCAGCATCGTGGTCAGCCTCTCCACCGGCCAGGGGTTCGTGCAGAGCTGGCTGCGGGCGGCCCCGGTGGCGGCCGCCGACTGGGCCGCCAGCATCGCCTACGGCCTGATCATCGCCGCCCTGCTGGCCCACGACCAGGCGCTGCTGCCGCTGCTGATCGTGCCCATCGGCCTGACCTTCCTCGGCAACCGGGCCTGGGCCCGCAGCCTGGCCCAGGGCCAGCGGATGCACTCGCTGTACGCGGCCGGCCGGGCCCTCTCCAACCGGCTGGGCGACACCCGCGCCTGGGAGGTCTTCGCCCGCCAGGTGGCCGACGTCCTCAACTGCGAGGGGGCGGCCGTCTTCCTCGGCCGCGACGAGGACGGCGCCCTCGACGTGATCTCCACCGGCGGCAGCGAGCGCCTGACCGTGCCCCCGTCCAAGACCGCCTGGGAGCAGGCGGCCAAGGGCTGGGCGACCCGCGCCGGCTGGTCCCGCTACACCATGGTCCCGATGGAGGCCGACGGCGAGATCGTCGGCTACGCGGCCGCCTTCGGCCCCCGGGTCGACGCCGACTTCACCGGCGACGACACCGAGACCCTGCTCACCCTGGCCAACCAGGGGGCGGCGGCGCTGGTCAACGAGCAGCTGTACCGGACCGCCGAGAGCGAGCGGGCCAAGCTGCTCGACATCGTCGAGCACTCCTCGGACGGCATCTACACCGTCGGTCCCGACCGGACCGTCAAGACCTGGAACGCCGCCATGGTCGCCCTGACCGGCTACCAGGAGGACGAGGCGGTGGGGCAGAAGTGCTTCAACCTGCTCCGGGCCCGCGACGGCGAGGGCGTCGACATGTGCGCCGCCGACTGCCCGATCCTGGCCGCGGCCGACTCCGGCCACGAGGAGGTCCGCGACGCCTCGGTGCTGAACAAGGACGGCCTGGCCCGCTGGATCAACTACGCCCACGCCCCGGTGATCGTCGGCGACGGGCAGATGGACACCGACGTGGTGGTGGTCCGCGACGTCACCCGGGAGCGCCAGACCGACGAGCTCAAGGCCGACTTCGTGGCCAGCGTCTCCCACGAGCTGCGGACCCCGCTCACCCCCATCAAGGGCTTCCTGATGACGCTCCTGCGCGAGGACCGCGACTTCGCCCAGGACCGGCGGCGCGAGTACTACAAGCTGATGCTGATGCAGTCCCAGCGCCTGGAGCGGCTGATCGAGGACCTGCTCGAGGTGACCCGGCTGGAGGCCGGGGCCGGGCTGGTCGACGCGACCGCGATCGACGCCGTCGACCTGGTCCGCCAGGTCGTGGACCGCTTCACCAGCGAGGACCCCGACCGCACGGTCCATGTGGTCGCCCCCGACCACGCCGTCTACTGCCGCGGCGACTGGATGCGGGTCGACCAGGTGCTCGGCAACCTGCTCTCCAACGCCCTGCGCTACGCCCCGCCGCACGAGCCGGTCGAGGTCCGCCTGGTCCCCCAGGGCCGCGAGGTCGTGTTCGAGGTCCGCGACTGGGGCCCCGGCATCCCGATCGACGAGCAGTCCCGCATCTTCGAGCGCTTCCACCGGGTCGGCCACTACATGACCAGGGAGCCGGGCGGCGCCGGCCTCGGCCTCTACCTGGCCAAGCGCCTGGTCGAGGCCATGGGCGGCCGCATCTGGGTCTCCAGCCGCCTCGGCCACGGCTCGGTCTTCTCCTTCGCCCTCCCCGCCGAGCCCAGCCTCAACGCCGTCGCCACCCGCGACCGCCACACCGGCTAGTCCCAGTCGCGGCTGGGCAGGTGGGCCAGGACCAGGGCCAGGCCGGCGACGATCACGTTCTGCAGGGCCGGGTCGAGGCCGTTCCAGTCTTCGGACTGCCACATCTGGAACCACTCACCCCCGATGACGATGAACCCGCCGGCGAACAGCAGCAGGATCATGGTCCAGCCCAGGGTGGACAGCCGCCGCGGACGCTCGTAGCCCCGGCCGGCCCGCAGCGCCCCCACCCAGGCCACCAGGGCCCAGATGAGCACGGCCGCGATCAGCACCTCCCAGGCGATGATCAGCAGGTAGGCGAGGTTCTGGATGGCGCTGCTGCCGATGGCCCGCCACATCACGTCCTCGTCGTTGAAGGTGGTGTCCATCTCCAAGACGTGGAGGACGAACTGCTGGTTGGTGCCGAAGTCGGTGATGTTGCCGATCGCCACCAGCAGGTAGTAGGCGGCCGTGATCAGGGTGAGCACGGCGACGACGACGGGCAGGGTCCCCAGGCGGAGCAGGCCCGAAGGTGCCTTGACCGATGGTGGCGTCATGGCAAGGAGCTCCTTCCCTCTGCGCGAGGAGGCGCGTTCGCGCAGGAAGATACATGGGGCACGCTCAGGCAAGAAGAGGCATTTCCGACGGTGCGGGGAACCAGGGCCGGCGCCGGTATCCTTCTGCTGCTGCGTGCCGCCCGTCGGGAGGCACACGGACGCAAGGAGGCGTGCTTGCAGCGACGGGTGATCATCATGGGTGCCGCCGGGCGGGACTTCCACAACTTCAACAGCGCCTTCCGGGGCGACCCGGCGACCGAGGTGGTGGCGTTCACGGCCACCCAGATCCCCTACATCGACGACCGGACCTACCCGGCCGCCCTGGCCGGGCCCGCCTACCCCCGGGGGATCCCGATCGTCCCCGAGGAGCGGCTCGAGGACCTGATCGCCGCCGAGGACGTGCACGAGGTGGTGTTCAGCTACTCCGACGTCCGCCACGTCGACGTGATGCACGTCGCCTCCAGGGTGCTGGCCGCCGGGGCCGACTTCCGGCTGCTCGGGCCACGGCAGACCGAGCTGGTGGCCGAGGTGCCGGTGGTGGCGGTGTGCGCGGTCCGCACCGGGGCGGGCAAGAGCCAGACCACCCGGCGGGTGGCCGAGATCCTGCGCGCCGCCGGCCGCAAGGTGGTGGCGGTGCGCCACCCGATGCCCTACGGCGACCTGGCCAGCCAGGCCGTGCAGCGGTTCACCAGCGTCGACGACCTGGTGGCGGCCCGCGCGACCATCGAGGAGCGGGAGGAGTACGAGCCCCACCTGGCCGCGGGCACGACGGTGTACGCCGGGGTCGACTACCACGCCATCCTGGAGCGGGCCCAGGCCGAGGCAGAGGTGCTGCTGTGGGACGGCGGCAACAACGACCTGCCGTTCTACCGCCCCGACCTGCACATCGTGGTCGCCGACCCGCTGCGGGCCGGGCACGAGTCCAGCTACCACCCCGGCGAGGCCAACGCCCGGGCCGCCGACGTGCTGGTCATCAACAAGGTCGACGAGGCCACGGCCGAGCAGGTGGCCGCCCTCGAGGAGCAGCTCAAGCAGCTCAACGCCGGGGCGGTGGTGGTCAAGGCGGCCAGCCCGGTCCGGGTCGAGGACCCCGAGCTGGTCACCGGCAAGCGGGTCCTGGTGGTCGAGGACGGCCCCACCCTGACCCACGGCGAGATGAGCTACGGCGCCGGCGTGGTCGCCGCCCGCCGCCTCGGCGCCGCCGAGATCGTCGACCCCCGCCCCTGGCTGGTCGGCTCCCTGGCCGAGGTCTACGAGCGCTACCCCCACATCGGCGCCCTGGTCCCGGCCATGGGCTACTCCGACGCCCAGATCCGCGAGCTGGAGACCGTGATCAACCAGGCCCCGGTGGACGCGGTGGTCATCGGCACCCCGATCGACCTGCGTCGCATCGCCACCATCGCCCACCCGGCGACCCGGGTCCGCTACGACCTGGCCGAGCAGGGCCAGCCCGACCTGGCCGCCGTCCTCGACCCCATCATCCGCGCCAGCGCCAAGGAGTCCCGACAATGACCACCGACGCCCAGACCAGCGGCTACCGCAGCTTCCTCGAGGCCCAGCCCGTGCCCACCCTGCGCGACTGGGCCCTGGAGCTGGCCAAGGACAAGCGCGACGTCGGCTTCTACTGGGAGGTGGCCAAGCACCTGCCCTCCACCGACAAGGCCAACCTCGACTGGGCCACCTACGACCCGATCGACGCCATCCGCGAGCTCGGCCACCTGGTCACCCACTTCCGCGAGGAGGCCGCCGACCCCGAGGTCGCCGACCTGCTCCGGGTCCGCTACGTCGACTACCTGGTCGAGCACGCCGACGACCGGAGGTTCGACCGACGGACTGGCTCTGGTCACCCGACGACTGGCTGAGCCGCCTCCTCCTGCAGCGGGGGCTGGCCGCCGTCTACCTGGTCGCCTTCCTGGTGACGGCCAACCAGTTCCGCCCGCTGCTGGGGGAGCGGGGCCTCCAGCCGGCACCACGGTTCCTGGCCGCCGTCCCGTTCCGCCGGGCCCCCAGCCTCTTCCACCTCCACTACTCGGACCGGTTCCTGACCCTGGTCGCCGGGGCCGGGGCCGGGCTGGCCGCGGCCGCCCTGGCCGGCCTGCCCGAGGCCGGTCCGGCCTGGTTGTCGCTGGCCGTCTGGCTGGCCCTGTGGGCGCTGTACCTGTCGGTCGTCAACGTCGGCCAGACCTTCTACGGCTTCGGCTGGGAGACGCTGCTGCTCGAGGCCGGCTTCCTGGCCATCTTCCTCGGGCCGGCCGCAACGGCCCCGCCCACGCTGGTGCTGTGGCTGTACCGGTGGCTGCTGTTCCGGGTCGAGTTCGGGGCCGGGCTGATCAAGCTCCGCGGCGACCGCTGCTGGCGTGACCTCAGCTGCCTCGACTACCACCACGAGACCCAGCCCCTGCCCGGCCCGCTCAGCTGGTTCTTCCACCACCTGCCACGGCCCCTGCACCGGGCCGAGGTGCTGGCCAACCACGCCGCCCAGCTGGTGGTGCCGTTCGGCCTGTTCGCCCCCCAGCCCGTGGCCGGGATCGCCGCCCTGGTGATCGTCGTCACCCAGGCCTGGCTGCTGGCCAGCGGCAACTTCTCCTGGCTCAACCTGATCACCATCGTGCTGGCCGCGGCGGCCCTCGACGGCGGGTTCCTCGGCGCCGCCCTGCCGGGCAGCAGCGCGGCCACCCTGGCCGCCCCGGCCGGCTGGCAGCAGGCCGCCGTGCTCGCCGTGGCCCTGCTGGTCGCCGTGCTCAGCGTCCGGCCGGCCCGCAACCTGCTCGGCCGCCGCCAGCTGATGAACGCCAGCTTCGACCCGCTGCGCCTGGTCAACACCTACGGCGCCTTCGGGGCCATCACCAGGGTGCGCCGCGAGGTCGTCCTGGAGGGCACCGACGACCCCGCCCCCGGCCCGGCCACCGTCTGGAAGGAGTACCAGTTCAAGGCCAAGCCGGGCGACCCCCGCCGCCGCCCCGGCCAGGTCGCCCCCTACCACCTGCGCCTGGACTGGCTGCTGTGGTTCGCGGCCATGTCGCCCCCCTCGGCCCACCCCTGGATGGCCACCCTGGTCACGCGCCTGCTCGAGCACGACCCGGCGACCCTGAAGCTGCTCGGCCGCCCGACCCCGTTCCCGGACCGCCCACCGGCCCTGGTCCGGGCCCGCCTCTACCGCTACCGCTTCACCTCCCCGGCCGAACGCCGCCAGACCGGCGCCTGGTGGTCCCGCGACCTGGTCGGCGACTCCCTCCCGCCGCTGCGCCTCGACCCGGTCAGCGGGGGGCCAGCTCGTCGGCCAGGGCGCCCAGGAACAGGCCGACGTCGGTGACCACGCCGGTGGCCTGGGCGGAGCCGCGGTCGGCGAGCTTGGTCACGGTCGCGGGGTTGATGTCGACGCAGACCAGCGGGACCGAGGCCGGCAGGAGGTTGCCGGTGGCGATCGAGTGGAGCATGGAGGCCACCATCAGCGAGTAGCCGACCCCGCCGAGCAGGGAGCGCATCTGGCGCTGGGCCTCGACCACGTCGGTGATGGTGTCGGGCAGGGGGCCGTCGTCGCGGACCGAGCCGCCGAGGACGAAGTCGACCCCGTTGAGCACGCAGGCGTGCATGATCCCGGAGGTGAGCACGCCCTGCTCGACCGCCTTGGCGATCGAGCCGCAGCGGCGGATGGTGTTGAGGGCCCGGATGTGGTGCTCGTGGCCGTGCTCGACCCCGGTCCCCTCGTCCAGGTTGACCCCGAGCGAGGTGCCGTACAGGGCGCCCTCGATGTCGTGGGTGGCCAGGGCGTTGCCGGCGAACAGCAGGTCCATGTAGCCGGCCTCGATCAGCCGGACCACCGACGGCCCGGCGCCCGTGTGGACCACCGCCGGGCCGCCGACCCAGAGGATCTTCTCGCCCCGCTCCTTGGTGGCCCGCATGGCCCCGGCGACCCGGCGCACGATCAGCCCCTGGGGCTTCTCGCTCGACACCTGCGAGGACATGAACTCGAAGACCTCGCCGGTGCGGCCCCGGTCCAGCGGCTGGACCCGGATGCCCTGGCTGCCCACCACCACCTGCTCACCCTTGAGCACGTCCGACATGGGCACGGTTCGGGCCCGGCGCTCGCGGACCACGATCGCGCAGTCCATCTCCGGGTTGTCGACCCTGACCCAGGTGCCGCCCACCCGGACCTCGGTCTCGAGGTTGGTCGAGGAGTAGAAGCCGTCGGGCAGGACCCCGTCCATCTCGGCCCCGACCAGGGTCGCGTCCCCGGTGGCCAGGCGCTGCATGCCCAGGCCCATGAGCGACTGGACCAGCTCTTCCAGCCGCTCCGGGTCGTCGGTGCAGATCTGCAGGCGGGCGTACGACGGGTCGACCGGGGTCCGGCCGACGTCGAACTGCTCGATCTCGTAGCTCCCGTGCGCCTCCAGGACCTGGTCCAGGATGCGGGTGAACAGCATGGAGTCGATGATGTGGCCGCGGATCTCCAGGGTGTCCTTGTGGGGCATTGGCTGGGCCATCGGCGTTGAGGCCATGTCTCCTCGGTGCGGGTCGCGGATCGTGACGGACGGCCGATTGTCGCACGCCCGCGCGTAGACTGGCCGCGATGATCGACCTCCGCTCGGACACCTTCACGCGCCCGACCCCGGCCATGCGCCGGGCCATGGCCGAAGCCGAGGTCGGCGACGACGTCTGGGGCGAGGACCCGACGATCAAGCGGCTGGAGGCGGCCGTGGCCGAGCGCCTCGGCCACGAGGCGGCCCTGTACGTGCCATCGGGCACCATGGGCAACCAGATCTGCCTGCGCCTGGCCGCCCCGCCGGGGACCGAGTGCCTGGCCAACGAGGACAACCACATCCTCTGGTACGAGGCCGCGGCCGCCCCGGTGCTGTCGGGCGTCCAGCTCCACCCGGTGCCCGGCCCGCGCGGGATGCTGGAGCCGGCCGCCGCCCGGGCCCGGGTCCGGGCCGCCCGCTACGGGGTGCCGACCAGCGCCATCGCCGTCGAGCAGACCCACAACCGGGCCGGCGGGGCCGTCCAGCCGCTGGAGGTCCTCGAGGGCCTGCGCGCCCTGGCCGACGAGGCCGGGCTGCACCTGCACTGCGACGGGGCCCGGATCTGGAACGCCTCGGTCGCCACCGGGATCTCCCTGGAGCGCTACGGGGGCCTGTTCGACAGCCTCTCGGTCTGCTTCTCCAAGGCCCTCGGCGCCCCCGTCGGGTCGGCCGTGGCCGGCAGCCGGGACCTGGTCGCCCGGGCCCGCGAGGTCCGCCACCTGTACGGCGGGGCCATGCGCCAGGCCGGGGTGCTGGCCGCCGCCGCCCTGGTCGCCCTCGAGCAGATGGTCGACCGCCTGGCCGAGGACCACGCCAACGCCGGCGGCCTGGCCGCGACGGTGGCCGCGGCCGTCCCCGGCAGCGTCGACCCGGCCGCCGTCCAGACCAACATGGTCCTGCTCGACGCCGGCGCCTTCGGCACCGACGGGCCCGGGCTGGTCGAGCGGCTGGCCGGCCTGGGGGTGCTGGCCGCCGACACCGACCCCGACCGGGTCCGGCTGGTCTTCTCCTACGAGGTCAGCGCCGACGACGCCGAGCGGGCGGCCAAGGCGGTCGTGGCCGCCGCCGGATGACCGGGACCTTCTCGGTCGCCGACGTGGAGCGGGCGGCGGCCCGGATCGCCGGCCGGGTCCACCGCACCCCGGTGCTCACGTCCCGGCTGCTGGACCGGGAGCTCGGCTGCTCGGTGGCCGCCAAGGGCGAGCACCTGCAGCGGGTCGGGGCCTTCAAGGCCAGGGGCGCCTTCAATGCCCTGCTCGCCCTCGACCCGGCCGCCAGGGCGGCCGGGGTCCTGGCCGTCAGCTCCGGCAACCACGGCCAGGCGGTCGCCCTGGCCGCGGCCGAGACCGGGGGCCGGGCGGTGGTGGTGATGCCGGCCGGCTCCAACCCGGCCAAGGTGGCCGCCACCCGGGCCTACGGGGCCGAGGTGGTGATGGCCGGGGTGACGGGCGAGAACCGCGAGCGCTTCGCGGCCGAGCTGGCCGCCGCCCGCGGCCTGCGCCTGGTCCACCCCTTCGACGACCACGACGTGATGGCCGGCCAGGGCACGGCCGCCCTCGAGCTGCTGGAGGAGGCCCCCGACCTGGACCTGGTGCTGGTCCCGGTGGGCGGGGGCGGGCTGATCGCCGGGACGGCCGCGGCCGTCAAGGGCCGCTCGCCCGGCACCCGGGTGGTCGGGGTCGAGCCGGCCGCCGCCGCCGACGCCCAGGCGTCGCTGCGGGCCGGACGGCGCATCCCCCTGCCCGCGGCCCCGGCCACCATCGCCGACGGCGTCCGCAGCCTCTGTGTGGGGGAGCGGCCCTTCGAGGTCATCCGCCGCCTGGTCGACGACATCGTCACCGTCACCGACGCCGAGCTGCTCGACGCCCTGGCCCTGTGCTGGTCCCGGACCAAGCAGCTGGTCGAGCCGACCGCCGCCCTCCCCCTGGCCGCCCTCCAGACCGGCGCCGCCCGCGGGCGGCGGGTCGGGGTCGTGCTCACCGGCGGCAACGTCGACACCGCCACCCTTGCGTCCTGCTTGGTCTGATCATCGCTTCTCGCGGGTTCTGTTAGGCGTCGCTGGCCCCGCCGGGGCCGGCCGGCGCGGACGACGACGATGACGACCCGACCACCGCCTACCCGCTGACCAGCTTCCCTCCCTCGGACAGCGACAACGTGGTCCT
>CALGFH010000079.1 GCA_937881255.1 uncultured Actinomycetes bacterium | reverse complement strand
ACGGGTGACGGTGGTCGTCCGCCCCCAGTTGTCCGTGACGACCAGGGTGATGGTGTAGGTGCCGGCTGCGGCGTAGACGTGGGCGGAGGGCGACGCGCCGGAGCTGAGCGCCGTGCCGTCATCCCAGTTCCACGAGTAGCTTCGGATGCCGCCGTCGGTGTCGCTGGTGCCGGTGCTGTTCACCGCGCAGGTCCGCACGTTGCAGCTGGCGGTGAACGTGGCGGTCGGCGGGTTGTTGCCGGCCGGCTCGGGCTGGGTCGTGGCCGTCGCCGTGACCGGCGCGCTGCTCCTGCCCCACTTGTCGATCACCGTCAGCGTGACCGTGTAGGTGCCGGCGACCGGGAAGACGTGGGACTGGCTGGCCGACGTGCCGAGCGTGTCCGGCGTGCCGTCCCCCCACTTCCACAGGTAATTCCGGATGCCGTCGCCGGTGGCGCTGTCGGGGTCACTGCTACCGGTGGCGCTCAGGGCACAGGTCGTCAGCGTGCTGCAGGTGACGGAGGCGGTGACCGCGGTCGGCGGATTGTTGCTGGCCGGCTCGGTGATGGTCACGTCGCGGCTAGCCGTACTCGACCTGCCCCACACGTCGGTGACCGTCAGGACGATCGTGTACGTGCCAGGCCCCGAGTAGGTGTGTGACGGGTTCGCGGAGGTGCTCACCGCGGTGAGGTCACCCCAGTTCCACGAGTAGCGGATCGCATCACCCTCAGCGTCCGCCGTGCCAGCGCTGTTCGTCTGGCAGACCGTGAACGAAGCGCAGCTGGCAGTGAACGTCGCGGTCGGTGCGGTGTTCCCGGCCGGCTCGCTGAGCGACACGTCGCGGGTGGTCGAGGCGGCCCTGCCCCAGCCGTCCGTGGTCGTGAGAGTGATCGTGTAGTTCCCAGCGGCGGCATAGACGTGCGCCGCCGGCGAGGCGCCGGTGCTCAGCGCCGTCCCGTCGCCCCAGTTCCACGAGTAGGTGATGACGTCACCCGTGTTGGGGTCGGCGGTGCCCTGGCTGTTCACCGAGCAGGTCAGGCCGGTGCAGCTCCGGACGAACGTCGGCACCGGGGCGCTGTTGCCTGTGGGCTCGGCGATCGTCACGTTCTGCGCTGCCGACGTGTTCGTGACCGACCACTCGTCCCGCACCGTCAGGGTCACGGCGAAGGTGCCCGGCGCGGTGAAGGTCTTCGTGGGCAGCGGACCGGTCGCCGTCCCCTGCGTCCCGAAGTTCCACGAGTACGTGAGGGAGTTCGCGTTCTCGTCCGTGGAGCCACGGCCGTCGAACACGCACACGTTCTTGTCGCAGGAGTAGGTGAAGCTGGCCACCGGCGGGGTGTTCGCCGGCTGCGTGACCGTCACACCCGTGGCGGTGCGTGCCTCGCCGATCTGGTCGCGGACGTCGACCGGCCGCACGATGACGCTGTACGTCCCGGCCGGGATGACCGGCGTGGTGTACGAGTAGTTCGACCCGGCGCTTCCCGGGCTGTTGAGGAACGCTGTCCGGAAGCTCGGGTTCGTGCTGGTGAACGTGCCGGAAGAGCTCATGTACTGGCCGGAGGAGTTCACGACCGCGACCTCGACGCGAGCGATGCTCGCGTTGGCGTCGGGGGCGTCCTCCGCGCGTCCGGTGACGACGATCCTGCCCTCGGAGAACGACGCGCCGCTGTCCGGCTCGCCCAGCGTGTCCGACAAGGCCGGGGGACCGTCGTTCGGGTAGACCCGGTAGCTCCCCGTGGCTCCGGAGGTCGAGGGGTCCTGCTGCCCGGCGGTGTCGTACGCGATCGCCGTGAAGGACCAGTCGCCCTGGGCCGGAAGCGTGACACCGAGCGACCAGTTGGTGGTCGCCGCACCCGCCGATGTGAGCGTGGCGTTGAGGGTGGCGAAGGTCGCTGCCATCGTGCCGTTCGGTTGCAGGTACCGGCCGGTGTCGCCGTCCCTGAGCGAGACGCGCACGCTCTCCACGCCACGGTCATCAGTGGCCGCCCCCGTGAAGTTCAGCGCCAGCGACTCGTCGGTCGGGGCCGTGAAGCTCATTGTGGTGTCGGGGGGCAGGTCGCCCGGGATCTGCGCGTTGATTGTCAGCCGGCCCTGGTTAGCCGACGACGTCGTCAGGTCGAGGTCGTCGGTGGCCCGGACCGTGAAGGTGTAGCTGCCCGGGGACAGGTCGAAGGGGGTCGTGTAGGTCCAGTCGTACGTGGATCCGCTGATGTTGACCGGCGAGACCCGGCACTGACCGGCTGAGACGTTGGTGCCCCAGGTGCAGTCGCTACCCAGGTTCTCCCTCGTCGAGGTGTTGCGTAGCGAGACCTCGACGTTCTTGAGGCCCTGGTCGTCCGACGCGGTCCCCGAGAAGGTGAGTCGCCCGCCCGGCGCCACGGTGATTGCCGGCACCGCGAACGGCGGCGTCATCTCCACCGGCTCCTGGATCGTGACGCTCGGTGCCACCGCCGTCGACGAGATGAGCCAGTCGCGGGTCGCGCTGCGTAGGTCGGCCTGCCCAGTGGTGTCTGTGGCCGTGGCACTGCCGCGCCACGTCCCCTCGTGCGGCAAGGTGACCTCGTAGGACCAGGTGGCCGACGTGGCTCCGATGACGTCGGGCGTGCCGCGGAACGTGTTGAAGATGTCATCCACGGTCCCGTCGTTCTGCAGGTAGCGGTTCTGCTCGTCGCGGAACCAGAACGACAGCGAGTTCACGCCCTTGTCGTCGTTGGCGGTGCCGGTCATGGTGAACGTCGTCGAGGCCACGACGCTGCCGCTCGGGCCGTTGATGGACGTCGTGGGCGTCTGGTCCTCGGTGCTGAACGACTCGATCATCTTGGTTGCCTTGGTCGTGTCGCCCGTGCCGCCGGTGGGCGCAGTGAACGCCTGCGCCATGACCCGCAGGTTGCGGTTCGTGGCGATTGTGGCCGAGATCCTCCACGTCCGAGTCGTCCCGCTGCCCGGGTCCAGGGTGGCGTTCAGGCTGTTGGTGGCGCCGAACGTCGTCGTGAAGGCAGTGCCGTTGTCCTGGAGGTACTGGCGGCTGTCGCGGTCCTGGATCTGCACCTGGACCCGGCCGACGGTTCCGGTCGCGACCCGCGCGGTTCCGGTGATCTCGAACGGCGCGTTGTTGGCGACGACCCGGCCCTCGATCGGGGCCGTGATCGTCGTGTCGGGAGCCGGCGCCGGGAACGGTACCGAGTTGAAGTCGTAGAAACCGACGCGTCCGGTCTGCACGCCGCCCTTGTACTGGCCGTCGCCGCCGACGAACAGGCCACGGGGGGTGGCCTCCATGGCTTTGTCGCCCTCGAACGAGTTGGAGATGGAGTACCACTCCAGCGCCTTGCCGGTCGTGGGGGAGATCGCCGCCAGGTGGTCCCGACGGACCACCTGGTCACCGAGGCCATAGCCGGCCAGGCCCTGCCCGGTGCCGTAGCCGACGTTGTCGAGACCTGGCCACGGGTCGTCGGACGTCGGGGACTCGATGAACCCGAAGTGTCCACCGACGTAGACCGCAACCTCAGTGATCGCCACCGAGTAGATGCTGTCGAAATGCCGGCTGATCCAGCGCGGCTGCACGTCCGAGTCGGTCAGCGAGGCGTCCGTGAGCGGGTAGGCGACCGCGGTGTCGCTGATCGGCGGCAAGTCGCCGCCCGATCCGCTGGTGACCACGAAGTACGAGTCGTCGGGGGCGATGTCGCCGCCGTAGATGCGCGTGACGCCGCCGACGCGGGCCAGGTTGTCGTCCCACAGCCGGCTACGCCAGGGGAGGAGCTCCTTGCTCGACGTGTCGATGATGCCCATCCCGTAGCGGTCCTGGCCGTCGATCTGCCGACCGGTGTGCACGACAAGCAGCTTGCTCTGGTCGTGCGTGAGCTTGAGCTGGGGCACCCCGAGCTGACCATTGACGCCGATGCCGCCGGAGAGCTGGTTGTCGAAGGACATGTCGACAGCACCGGAAGCCGTGTTCACGGCAGCGAGGCCGGTGCGCAGCTGTCCGTTGATCCGGCTGAACCTGCCGCCCACGTACAGGGTCGAGTTGGTGGCCGCCAGCGCGGTCGCCGGGTTGTTGGTGCTCCGCGTGAAGTCGAACGTGCTGATCGGTGCACCGGTCGTGAGGTTGAGGCTGGCCACCTTCTGTCGGGCTACTCCGCCGACGGTGTTGAAGTCGCCCGCGACGAAGAGCTTCGTGCCGTCAGGCGTTGCCTCGACAGCCCTGACGCTGCCGCCGCCGAAGGTGGGCCGGAAGTTCGTGTCGATCAGCCCGGTGTTGAGGTTGTAGCTCGCCAGGTACGGCTGGTTGATCGTCGTGGTGGGGGCGACGGTGTTCGCCAGCGAGGTGAAGCCGCCGGCGATGAACACCCGGTTCAGCTGCGGGACAACCTCGATGTCCCAGATCTCGCCGCTGCTGATGCGGGGGGTGTTGGTCCGCGGCTTGTCCGGGACGAGACGGTTGTGCCCGAGCGATGTGGCCGGAGGTGCGGTCGGGTTGACCGTGCGCGTGGTCGGAGCAGATCCCAGTCCCTGGTTGTCCGTGACCGTGAGCGTGACCGTCCGCGGACCAGCGCTGGCGTAGGTGTGGGTCGTCGTCACGCCGGTGCCCGTGGAGCCGTCACCGAAGTTCCAGGCGTAGGACGCGATGGTGCCTGGCGCTGTGTCGGTCGAAGCTGAGGCGTCCAGCGTGCAGGTCAGCTGTGGACAGGTCGCCGTGAACGACGCGACGGGGGCCACGTTCGGACCAGTGTCCGGGTCGGGTACGAGCACGACCGTCCACATCGTCGCCTTGCCGGACGAGGCACTCGCCGTGGCGGTGCGGGGGGGCGACGCGCCGACCGGCGCCGGTCCGTTCTGGTCGGATGCCACGGAGGTGATGCGTCCATCGCCGATGCCGACGGAACTGCTGCGCTGGGTCTGGCCCGCCGGGAGGGTCCAGCCGGTGGTGGCGGAGGACTTGTCCGCCCAGTAGGACACGACCCATGAACCGGCGGTCGAGACGCTGGCGCCCGGTGTCGTGTGGGTGGTCCGGGTCACCGTCTCTGCGGCCGAGGCGAAGGTGCCGATCGGGTCGGCCGCGGTGCCGTCATAGGCGAGCAGCGTCAGGGTGGCCTTGGTGGACGCGGTGAAGACGACGGCCTGGCTACGCCCAGCGTCGTTGGCTGCCGCCACCTTGCTGTACAGGATGGTCTCCGTGTCGGTGTCCAGCCGGCTTCCGACCCTGGTCCATCCGGTGGGCGTCGCGGCGACCGGGTTGGCCCTGTTGCCGGTCACGAAGAGGAGCAGGGCGTCGGTCTCCCGCACGGTGGTTGGGATCGTCACCCGGTGCGTGGTCTGGGTAGCGGCCGACTGTGCCGAAGCCCGGAAACTGATGACGTCGGCGGCTGCGGCCGGCGTGACCGTCAGGACCGACAATCCCAGGGCCACGATCAAGGTCCTCAGGACCAGCCCGACTACGTTCTTGCGCGCGCGCATGTGGTTCCCCCCAAGATCTCGCCTTGCAGAGCCGCGCGTGCTGTGAATCCTGGCGCTTGGCACGTGGTCTCCCTGATGGACGGTCGCTTTGCTGGACGGTCCACATGAGGCTAAGGAGGCTGTTGCACGCCCGGATCATGCATCGGCAGTAGCCCGGGTAGGGCAACCATGGGGAAGCGGCCTGCTTATCCCCTCCTTATCCCGTTGGTTGCAGGCTCAACCGGATTTGGGCCGTTTGTGCCGCCGCGACCGGGAGGACCGATGATCTCCAGAGCTCCGTCCGCACGCCGCCTGCTCGTCCTGCTCCTGATGGCGCTGGTCGCCCTCGTCCCGGCGACGGCCGGGGCGGCCACCTTCCCCGACCTCATCCGCCTGCCCGACGGCTGGCAGCCCGAGGGCATCGCCGCCGGCCGCGGCAGCTCGCTGTACGTCGGCTCGATCCCGACCGGGGCCATCTGGAAGGCCGACGCCAGGACCGGCGAAGGCGAGGTGCTGGTCGAGGGGCGGGAGGGCCGCGCCGCCATCGGCATCAAGGTGGACAAGCGCAACCGGCTGTTCGTGGCCGGCGGTCCCACCGGGATGGCGTTCGTCTACGACGCCCGGACCGGCGAGGACCTGGCCAGCTACCAGCTCACCCCCGAGGGCACCGCCGCCACCTTCGTCAACGACGTGGCCGTGACCCACAAGGCCGCCTACTTCACCGACTCGCTGAACCAGCAGCTGTACGTCGTGCCGTTCGGCCGGGGCGGCCGGCTGCCCGGCCAGGGCAAGGTCCGGGTCCTGCCCCTGACCGGCGACCTCCAGTACACCACCGGGTTCAACCTCAACGGCATCGCCGCCGCCCGCGGCGGCCGGGCCCTGCTGGCCGTGCAGTCCAACACCGGCCTGCTGTTCCGGATCAACCCCCGCACCGGCGTGACCCGCCAGGTCGACCTGGGCGGGGCCAGCCTGACCAACGGCGACGGCCTGCTGCTGATCGGGCGGGTGCTGTTCGTGGTCCGGAACCAGCGGAACGAGATCGCCGTGGTCAAGCTCGACCGGTCGCTCGACCGGGGTCGGCTGGTGACCACAATCACCGATCCCGACTTCGACGTCCCGACCACCATCGCCCTCCAGGACGGCCGCCTGTACGCGGTCAACGCCCGTTTCGGCACCACCGACCCGCAGCCGGCCCGCTACGACATCGTCCGGGTGGGCTGACCTCCCGGGGATTCAGGTGCCGGGGACAGGCGCCGACCTGTACTCCGAGCGCCCATGTCCCCAGCTGACCGACCGGCAGTCCCGACCGTCACCTCGGCCCCGCCAGGTGACCTGGGCCCCGGCTGGGCCGAGGCCGTGGCCGGGGTCCTGGCCGACCCGTCGCGCCACCGGCTGGCCTTCCAGCCGGTGGTCGACCTCCAGCGGGGGACGGTGGCCGGCTACGAGGCCCTGTCCCGCTTCGCCGGGCCGCCAGACGCCGGGCCCGACGTCTGGTTCGAGGCCGCGGGGCGGCACGGGCTCGGTGCCGAGCTGGACGCCCGGGTCCTGGAACGGGTCGCCGGGCTGCGCCCGGAGCTGCCCCCGAACTGCTTACTGACCGTCAACCTGGATCCCAACCACCTGGTCACCGAGCCGGTCCAGCGGGCCCTGTCCGCCGCCCCGACCCTGGCCGGGGTGGTGATCGAGCTGACCGAGCACCGCCCGGTGGCCGACTACCCGACGCTGGTCGCGGCCGTGGCCGAGCTGCGCCTGCGCGACGCCAAGCTGGCCGTGGACGACGCCGGGACCGGCTATGCCGGGCTGCAGCACCTGATGCTGCTCCGTCCCGACCTGGTCAAGCTGGACCGGGCGCTGGTCGCCGGCTGCGACCGCGACCCGGCCAAGGCGGCCCTGATCGAGATGCTGGGCCGCTTCACCGGCCAGCTCGACGCCTGGGTGCTGGCCGAGGGGGTCGAGCGCATGGCCGAGCTGGAGTCGCTCGTCCGCCTCCGGGTCCCGCTGGCCCAGGGCTACCTGCTCGGGCGGCCGGCCGAGCCGTGGGCGGCCCTGCCCGACGGGCTGGCCGCCACCATCCGCGACCGGCAGACCGCCCAGACGTTCGGGGACAGCGTCGTCGGGCTCACGGTCGACGCCCCGGCGGTCAGGGCCGGCGAGGCCGTGGCCGCGGCCGCCCGCTGGTTCGAGGCCGACCGCGAGCTGGACGTGGTGGTGATGCTCGACGACTGGACGCGGCCGGTCGGGCTGGTCGACCGGGCCTGCGCGGCCGGGCGGGGCCAGCCCAAGCGGACCGTGCTCAAGACCCGGCCGTCGGCCGCCCCGGAGGCGGTGGTGGCCAGGGCCATGGCCCGCCCGGCCGCCGACCGCTCCTATCGGCAGGGGTTGCCGGCCGGATGAGCCGGTGGGAATCGGGGACGGCCCAGGTGGATTCTCCGACGGTGGGGTGAACCACGAGCCTCGGCCGGCAAAGGAGCGAACCGAACGTGACCGTCACCAGGCTGGAGGTCCGCCAGCCGGCCCCCGGGCCGGGACGACCCCAACGCTCGCAGCAGCCCAAGCGGCCCCAGCAGGCCCAGCGCCCCCAGCAGGCCGGGCCACGGCAGCGGGAGCGCGAGGCCCCGGTGCCGCCGGTGCCGCCGGTGCCGCCGGCCAAGCCGCTCAGCCGGACGGCCCGGCGGGCGGCCGCCGAGGACGCCAAGCTGCTGGCCGCCATCCGGATGCTCCTCTCCAACCCGTCGCTGTTCCCGCGATTCCTCTTCCTGGCCTTCGGGTTCGCGGCCATCACCTCGCTCGGGGTCGCGCTCGCCGGGGCGGTGCCGCTCCCCTACGGGTTCCACTACGCCGTGATCCCGGCCTACACGGCCATGCTCCTGATCGGCCTGCGCTACCCCGCCTGGGGCAAGCGGGCCCTGATCGGCCTGGTCGCGGGCATGATCGCCACCGGCGTCTACGACATCCTGCGGCTCGGACTGATGCTGGCCGGGCTCTGGGGCGACCCCATCCCCAGCATCGGCCAGCTCGCCCTCAACGACCCCAACGCCGAGTGGTACTGGGGCTACGTCTGGCGGTTCGTTGGCAACGGCGGCGGCATGGGCCTGGCCTTCGCCATGCTGCCCTGGCGGGGCGTCAAGCTCGGCATCGCCTACGGCTCAGCTGTCTGCACGGGCCTGGTCGTCCTCCTCTACTTCTGGCCGGTGGCCCAGCAGCACTTCTTCGCCCTCACTCCGGCGACCGCGGCCGGGGGGATGGCCGGCCACTGGGTCTACGGGGCCGTCCTGGGCTGGCTCACCGCCCGCTGGCTGCCCCCGGTGGGCCGCCGCCGGCGCCCGGCCCGCGACCGCCGCGACCGCCGGGACGACGCCTGGGCCGAGGCCCGGCCGCGCGAGGCCACCGTGCTCGTCGCGGTGCCCGACGAGCCGGTGGTGACCGGCCACGGCGCCATCGCCGGCGGCCCCGACCTGGTCCTGCCCGGGGGCCGGCTCTCCTCGGACGAGCTCTACGCGGTCAAGTGCGCCCTCCAGCAGCAGCCGCGGGCCCACGGGTTCGCCTCCGACAACTGGACCCTGCGGCGGGTGGCCCTGGTGGTGGAGCGGGCCACCGGCGTCCGCGGCTGGCAGCCGGCCGAGCTGCTGGGCCTGCTCGAGGCCCTCGACCTCGACCTCCACCTGCGCGGCCAGCACGACCAGGGCCGCGAGCCGGCCGCCCCCCACGCCGCCCGCACCACCCTGGTCTCCTAGCCCTGGCGCCGCCGTAGGATGGCGGCATGGAGGCTGAGGGGGACGCGCTCACCGCGGCCGGCCTGGCCCGGCTGGCCGGCGTTCCCGAGGCCGAGATCGGCCGGATGGTCGAGGTCGGCGTGCTGGTCCCCCGGGACGGGCCGGCCCCGTTCCTCCTCCGCGACCTCCACAAGCTCCGCCTGGCCGTGGCCTGCGAGCGGGCCGGGCTGCCGATGGACGGGATCGCCGCGGCCATCCGGGCCGGCCGGCTGTCGTTCGCGTTCATGGAGGCGTCCCCGTACGCCCGCTGGGCGGTCCCCTCGGGCCGGACCTACCGGCAGGTGAGCGCCGAGACCGGGGTCCCCCTGGACGACCTGCGGGGTGCCCTGGAGGCGATGGGGTTCGCCTGGCTGTCGCCGGACGAGCCGATGCGCGAGGACGAGCTGGAGGTGGTCCCGCTGGTGCGGCTGGCCTTCTCCAGCGGGATCTTCGACCGGGCCTGGATGACCAGGGTCGGCCGGGCCTACGCGGAGGGCCTGCGCCTGGCCGCCCAGGTCGAGAACGAGTCCTACCGGGCCCGGTTCGAGGGGCCGGCGCTGCGCTCCGGGCTCGGCCAGCGCCGGGCCATGGAGCTGGCCTCGGAGCTGGCGGCCGAGTTCCTGCCCCTGGTCGACCAGGCCCTGATGGGCATCTACCGCCGCCAGCAGGAGCTGATCTGGGTCGAGCACCAGGTGCTGAACGTCGAGGCCGCGCTCGAGGAGGCCGGGGCGATCGCCCGGCCGGAGCGGCTGCCGGCGATGTGCTTCCTCGACCTGGCCGGCTACACCCGGCTCACCGAGGAGCGGGGCGACCAGGCGGCCGCCGAGCTCGCCGGCACCCTGGCCGTGCTGGTCGAGCGCTCCTCGCGGGCCCACGGGGGGACCCCGGTGAAGTGGCTCGGCGACGGCGTCATGCTGTACTTCCGCGAGCCTTCGGGCGCGGTCGAGGCCGCCCTGGCCATGGTCGGCCAGGTCCCCGAGGCCGGGCTCCCCCCGGCCCACGTCGGCGTGGCCGCCGGCCCGGTGGTCGTCCAGGGCGGCGACTACTTCGGCCGCACGGTCAACCTGGCCTCCCGGGTCGCCGCCCGCGCCCAGGCCGGCCAGGTCCTGGTCACCGCCCCGGTGGCCCAGGCGCCGTCCCCCGGCGGCGTCACCTACGCCGACCTGGGCGAGCTCCGGCTCAAGGGCTTCACCGCCCCGGTCCGGGTGCTGGAGGCCAGGCGGGCCTGAGCCTCAGCCGCAGACCGGCTTGAGGTGGGGGTAGGGGTTGACCGCCCCGCCGCTCATGTGGACCTCGAAGTGGACGTGGGGGGCGGTGTACTGGGCGTTGCCGGTCTGGCCGTTGTAGGCGATCAGCTGGCCGGCCCGGACCCGGGCGCCGGTGGAGACGGCGTAGCCGGAGAGGTGGGCGTAGAAGTACTCGACCCCGTTGTCGCCCTGCAGGTAGAGCTGGATGCCGCCGTTGCTGCTGGTCGACTCCCGGCTGACCACGCCGTTGACGAAGGCGAACACCCTGGCCCCGTGGGGGGCCATCACGTCGGTGCCCTGGTGGCTGCGGCCGCCGGAGCGGGGCGCGCCCCAGCTGTCGACGTAGGAGTAGGGGCGCTCCAGGATGCAGGCCTTGCCCGAGGAGCTGACCGCGCCCCCGCCGCCGCCACTGGGGGGCGGGGTCGGGGCGACCTTGGTGGCCGCCTTGCGGCGCTGCTCCAGCCGGACCAGGCGGGCCTCGACGGCCTGGGCCTCCTCCAGTCCCGACTCCAGCTTGGCCACGGCCGCCCGGGCCTGGTCGTGCAGCTCCTTGGCCCGCTCGTAGCCCCTGGTCACGCGGCCGAGGACCGACCGGTAGGCGTCCCCGGTCACCTGGGCGTCCTCGATCAGCTGGGCGTTGCGCGACACCAGCACGGTGGCCATCTCGACCCGGCCGGGGACCTGCGCCGGGTCCTGGTCGAGCAGGGCGTCGGCGAAGGCCAGCCCGCCGGAGCGGTACATGGCCGCGGCCTGGCCGGCCAGGGCCGCCCTGGCCCCGCGCTGCTGGCGGTCGGCCGCCTGGAGCTGGCCCTTGTCGTACGCCAGCTGGTCCTCGGCCCTGGCCAGGGCGGCCTCGGCGGCCTGGAGCTCGGCGGTGGCCTGCTGGAGCTCGCCCTTGAGGGCGCGCTCGCGGCGGCGGGCGTCGTCCAGCGGCGCGGCCTGGAGCGCGGGGATGCCGGCCAGCAGCAGCCCAAGCAGAGCAAGGCCGAAGACGATTCGGCGCATCGGGTGGAACGTCCTTCCGTTGGGGGAACGGATGGCGGTCTGTGATGAAATTGGGGGGAGCGACAGCGTATCGCCTCCCTGTCGCAACGACCAAATCGGCCGGACCTGCGCGTCCCCGGTCCGGCGCCGCCCCTAGCCGTCGTGGAAGGCGGCCAGGCCCTCGGCCTCGGCCTCCAGCTCCCGGCGGGCCGCCGGGTCCAGCGGCTCGAACGGCTCCAGCCGCACCTCGCCCCGCTCGTGGCGCCAGGTCCCGGCCACCGCCCCGTCGACCAGGAAGGTCGGGAACGAGTGCGGGGCCCGCACGTGGAAGATGCGCTCGCGGTGCCGCTCGGGCAGGACCTGGGTGCGCCGGGCGTGGACCAGCAGGTTGGCGTCCCAGGTGGACAGGAAGCGGGGCGGGGCCGGGGTGCCCGGGTCGGGCAGGGGGGCGTCCGGCAGGTCGAACAGCTCCCCGCCCCGCTCGTCGCGGAACCGGCGGGTCCCGACCCGCTCCAGCACCGGCCGCAGCCCGGTCAGGGGCAGCCCGGCCCAGCTGCCCAGGTCGCCGAGGGACGCCGGCCCGAACCCCTGCAGGTAGCGGCGGGCCAGGTGCTCGAGGGCCGCGGCCTCGTCCACCGGCCAGGGCCCGAGCCAGTCGCTGGCCAGGCCGTACAGGTCGGCCCGGCGTCGCTCCCAGGTGCCGGACGGCGGGACCCGGACCATGTCGACCCAGAGCCCGACCCCGATCCAGACCGCCTTGGGGTAGCCGTGAGCGGCCAGCAGCCCGGCCAGCTCGGCCTGGCGGGCCGGGCCCTGCGCCAGGCGGTCGCGGACCAGGGCGGCGGCCGCCTCGATGTCGATCCCCTCCAGCTCCCGGCGGACCGCCCTGGTCCACCACTCCCGGCGGGCGGCCCGGACCGCCTCGGTGAACGGCGGGTAGTCGGCCGCCGAGACGATGTGGATGGTGACCCGCAGCAGGGTCGCCTGGACCGCCCGCCGGTCCTCCAGGGCCCGGGTGAGGTCGTCGCGGCGGAAGTCGCGCAGCCGCGACCAGAGGCCGACATAGGGCGACGGGGCGTACTGGGCCTGGAGCCCGGCGACCTGCTCCAGGGCCCCGGGAATCGGGAGGGCCGAACGCTCGAGGAGGAGCTGGCGGGCCAGCAGGGCCCGGTTGAGCTCGCGGGTCGAGAGCACGCGCTCGGTCACGGGCGGCAGTCTACCCGGGGCCTCCGGACTGGCCGAAGGTGTCGAAGCCGAGCTTGACGGCCAGGCCGAGGCCGAGCAGGGCGATGGCCACCCGGAGCCGGTTGCCGGGGAGCCGGCGGACCAGGCCGGGGCCGATCCCGCCGCCGAGCAGGAACCCGGCGGCCAGCGGCGCCGCCGCCGCCCAGCGGACGGGGCCGAACAGGGCGAAGCCGGCCGCGGCGACCAGGTTGGCCAGCCCGAGGGCGACGTTGCGGGCGGCCACCAGCCGGGCCAGCGGCTCGGCCACCGACACCGTCAGCAGGGCCAGCAGCACCACCCCGGCCGCCGCCCCGAAGTAGCCGCCGTAGACGCCGACGCCGAACACCCCGGCCAGCAGGACCGGGCTGCGCTCGTCGACCATGCCCCCGGCGAGCCGGGTGATGCCCGGCTGGAGCAGCAGCACCAGCGAGGCCCCGCCGATCAGCAGCGGCACCAGCAGCTCGAACACCTCGGCCGGGGTCGACAGCAGCAGGGCCGCCCCGGCCGCCCCGCCGGCCACCGTGACCAGGGCCAGCCGGCGCAGCCGGCCCGCCTGGCCGGCCAGCTCCTGGCGCGAGAAGCTGGCCGCCCCGACCGTGTACAGCACCAGGGCCACGGTGTTGGTGACGTTCGCGGTCAGCGCGGGCAGCCCGACCGCCAGCAGGGCCGGGTACGACACCAGCGAGGCCAGGCCGGCGACCGAGCCGGCGACCCCGGCCAGGACCCCGGCGACCAGGAGAAGGATCACGTCGGCGGCGGCCACCGACGGAATTCTAGGCTAGGGCTGGAGCAGGATCTTGACGGCGCCGTCCTGCTTCTTCTGGAAGGTCTCGTACGCCCTGGGGCCCTCGTCCAGGGGCAGGCGGTGGGTGGCGAAGGTGTCGACGCCCAGGGGGTCGTCGTCGGTGAGCAGGGGGAGGATGTCGTCGACCCAGCGGCGGACGTTGGCCTGACCCATGCGCAGCTGGATCTGCTTGTCGAACAGGGTGAGCATGGGCAGCGGGTCGGCCTGGCCGCCGTAGACCCCGACGAGCGAGATCGTCCCGCCCCGGCGGACCAGCTCGATGGCCAGGTGCAAGGCGTTGAGGCGGTCGACGCCGGCCGTCTCGATCATCTTGGCCGCGATCGCGTCCGGGAGCAGCGAGGCCATCTGGTGGGCCAGCTTGCCCACCGGGGACCCGTGGGCCTCCATGCCGACGGCGTCGATCACCGCGTCCGGGCCGCGGCCGTCGGTCAGGTCGCGGATGGTCTCGACCAGGTCGTCCTTGCTGTTCAGGTCGAGGGCCTCGACCCCGCGGGAGCGGGCCCGCTGCAGCCGCTCGGGGACGAGGTCGACGCCGATGACCCGGCCGGCGCCCCGGTGCAGGGCGATCCGGGACGACATGTCGCCGATCGGCCCGAGGCCGAGCACGACCACGCTGCCGCCCTTGGGGACGTTGGCGTACTCGACCGCCTGCCAGGCGGTGGGGAGGACGTCGGAGAGGTACACGAAGCGGTCGTCGGGCGGGCCCTGCGGCACCTTGATCGGGCCGTACTGGGCCTGGGGGACGCGCAGGTACTCGGCCTGCCCGCCCGGCACCTGCCCGTACAGCCTGGTGTAGCCGAACAGCGCCGCTCCCATCCCCTGGTCGCGGACCTGGGTGGTCTCGCACTGGGACTGGAGGCCCTGGCCGCACATCCAGCAGTGCCCGCAGGCGATCGTGAACGGCATCACCACCCGGTCGCCGGGGGCGATCTGGGAGACCTCGGCGCCGACCTCCTCGACGATGCCCATCGGCTCGTGGCCGAGCACGTCCCCCTTGTCCAGGAACGGCCCCAGCACCTCGTACAGGTGCAGGTCGGAGCCGCAGATGCCGGTGGAGGTGATGCGCACGATCGCGTCGGTCGGCTCCTCCAGCTTCGGGTCGGGCACCTCTTCGATCCGCACGTCCCGCTTGCCCTGCCAGGTCAGTGCCTTCATTCCCAGATCCTCCCTCGCGTGCCGTCGAAGCCGTCGGGTACCACGGAAGCCGGAGGCGTACCACCTCTGGAGTAGGTGGCGGGTCGTCCGGCCGGCCGACGCCGCCGGGGGCCGGTTGCCGGTAGCGTGAGCCCATGGCGCGTCCCGACCGTGCGGTGCTGGCCGACGCCGGGCTGACCGTGGTCCTCGGCGTGATGTTCGTCGCCTCGACCG
>CALGFH010000078.1 GCA_937881255.1 uncultured Actinomycetes bacterium | reverse complement strand
GCCGCGTGGTCGCCGTGCCCCCCGTGCTGGTCGTGGTGCTCCATCAGAACAGCGATCTCCAGGTGAACTGGGGGTCGTAGCCGAGCAGGTGGCGGGCCTTGCCGATGCCGAGCAGGGTGCCGTGCTCGGCCAGGTCGCCCTTGACGGGTACGCCGGGGAAGACCTCGGCCATGAGGTCGCGGCTGGGACGGCGCATGACGGTGTCGGCGGCGGCGATGATGAACGCCTCGGCCCCGGCGACGTCGGCCTCCAGGGCACACCGCACGGCCTGGGCGACGTGGGAGCTGTCGACGTAGCCCCACAGGTTCCACTTGCGCAGCCGCGGGTCGTCCCAGAAGGACGGGAACCGCTGGTAGTCGTCCCGCTCCATGATGTTGGAGAAGCGCAGGCCCAGGAACGGGATCCCGGTCCAGCGGGAGAACTGGCGGGCCATCTCCTCGCCAAGGACCTTGGACAGGGCGTAGGAGGTCTCGGGCCGGAGCTCGGCCTGCTCGTCGATGGGCGCGTAGTCGGGCGGGCGGTCGAAGGGGAGGCCGAGGGTGGTCTCGCTGGACGCCCAGACGACCCGCTCCAGCCCGAGGCGGGCCGCGGCCGCGAACACCGTGTGGGTGCTGGTGACGTTGGCCCGGAACACGGTGTCGGGGGTGGCGTGGACCGGTGAGGGGATGGCGGCCAGGTGGACCACGGCCTGGATCCCGGGGAGGACCTCGGCTCCGCTGAGGGCCTCCAGGGTCTGGCCGAAGTCGGTCAGGTCGGCGGGCAGGAACGGCGCCGGGGAGTCGGCGGTGCTCGACTCGGCCGACGGCACCCGGTCGACGTTCAGCACCTGGTGCCCGTGCTCGAGCAGGTCGCGGACGACGGCCCGCCCCGCCTTCCCGCTCCCCCCGGTGACGGCGATCCTGGCCATGGCCACTCCTCTCCGCATGAACCGTACGTCCTTCTGCGTAGAACATACGATGACGGAACTCGCCGAGCTTCCCATACTGGCCTTCAGCCTGGACGCAATGGTTCTTGGGAGGGGCATCGTGCGGGTTCGAGCTGGTCTGACGGCGCTGGCCACCGTGGTCGTGGTGGCCGCGGTCGGCTGCACGTCCGGAAACGACGGGGGCGCGGCCTCGCAGGCGGCGGCCACGTCCACCACCGTCCATCACACCACCACCCCGGCCGCGCTGGGGCCGGACGCCACCCCCCGGGAGGTGCGGGCCCGGTTCGAGCAGCTGCTCGGCCAGCACGCCCTGCTGGCGGTGCGGCAGGCCCGCAGCGAGGTGGCCATGGCCCCCGACCTCAAGAAGGTGGTCGACGCGTCGCTGGCGGCCAACGCCGGCGCCCTCCGGCAGCTGGTCACCGTGACCTACGACGGCGCCCAGGCGGCCGAGTTCGAGCAGCTCTGGAAGGGCTACACCGACGAGCTGGCCGCCTACGCCCAGGCCTCGGCCACCGGCAACGCCACCGGGGTGCAGGAGGCGCGGGCGGCCCTGCTGGCCCACTGCGAGGACTGGGGCGCCTTCCTGGACGACGCCAGCGCCGGCCGGGTCGAGGCGGCCAAGGCGACCAAGAACGCCCAGGCCAGGGTGGAGCAGCTCATGCAGCAGGTCGACGCCTACGCCGACCGGGACTACGCCCAGGCCTACAAGCTGGAGCGCCAGGCCTACCAGGGCACCTACGGCGCCGGGACGACCCTGGCCAAGGCCAGCCTGACCACCAAGGAGGCGGCCGACCTGGACAAGGCGCCGGAGAACCTCCGGTCGGCCTTCTCCATGCTGCTGGGCGAGCACATGGAGCTGATCGTCGACGCCCAGCGGGCCACCTTCGCCGGGTCGCCCGAGTTCGACGCCGCGGCCGCCCAGGTCAACGCCAACACCGCCACCCTGACCAAGGCGATGAGCGGGATCGTGGGCCCGGAGAAGGCGGCCGAGTTCCAGGCCGCCTGGGCCAACCACGTCGAGGGGCTGATGGCCTACACGGCGGCCGTCGCGGGCAAGGACGAGGCCGGCAAGACGGTGGCCAAGGAGAACCTGGACGGGTTCGCCGAGCGCCTCGCCCTCTACTTCAGCGACGTCGTCCGCAACGTGCTCGCCACCGACCCGCTGACCGACGCCATCACCGCCCACGACGCCCACCTGATCAACCAGGCCGACGCCTACGCCGCCAAGGACTATGCCAAGGCCCAGCAGGTCCAGGACGAGGGCTACACCCAGATGGTCGGGGTGGCCAACGTCCTGGTCGACGCCATCGAGAAGGTCATGGCGGCCGACCTGCCGGCCGGCGGGTCCAAGACCGGCGGCGGCGGAACGGCCCACGTCCACCCATGAGATGACCAGGAGCAGGGCCCGGCTGGCGGCCACCGCGATCGCGGTGGCCGTGGCCCTGCTCGTGCCCGCCGCCCTGCTGGCCGGCCGCGGCGGCCCGCGGGCCGAGTACGCCGGAGTCTCCGGCACCATCGGCCCCCAGGACCAGGGCCAGGGCCGGCCGGCCGACGGGCTGCATGCGGCCCGGGACTTCCGCTCGATCCGCGGCTACCGCTCCACCCCCGTCCCGGTGCGGCTGGAGATCCCGGCGATCGGGGTGGCCACCGGGCTGCAGCGGCTCGGCCGGGCCGGGGACGGCACCGTCGAGGTGCCGCACGGCCCGGACCAGTGGGAGGTGGCCGGCTGGTACGAGGACGGCACCCGGCCCGGCGACCTCGGGTCGGCGGTGATCCTGGGCCACGTCGACTCCAAGGCCGGCCCGGCGGTGTTCTACCGGCTGCGCGAGCTGCGCCCCGGCGACCGGGTCGAGGTCGTCCGGGCCGGGGGCTCGCGGGTCGCCTTCACCGTCGAGCGGGTGGCGCGGTACGACAAGCGGCGCTTCCCCACCGCCGAGGTCTACTACCCGACCCTGGAGCCGATGCTGCGCCTGGTTACCTGCGGCGGCGCCTTCGACCCGGTCAGCGGCCACTACACCGACAACGTGATCGTGTTCGCCACCCTCAGCGGCTGACCCCGCGGCCAGGCCGTATGATCGGCCGATGCGAGCCGACCAGGAGGACGAGGCCGGGGACCGGGCCTCGGGCGGCGTGTGGTACCGGCCGATGGTGGCCCGGACGACCGACGAGGGCCACCGCAGCGCCACCGTGCTGGAGCTGTTCTTCGACCTGTGCTTCGTGGTCGCCGTGGCCCAGGCCGCCTCGGCCCTCCACCACGAGGTGGCCGAGGACCACGTCGGTGACGGCTTGGTCGGCTACGCCACGGTGTTCTTCGCCATCTGGTGGGCGTGGATGAACTTCACCTGGTTCGCCTCGGCCTATGACACCGACGACGTCGCCTACCGGCTGACCACCCTGGTCCAGATCGCCGGGGCCCTGATCCTGGCCGCCGGCGTGCCCGACGCCATGGACGGCAGCGACTTCACCGTGATCACCGTCGGGTACGTGGTCATGCGCCTGGCCATGGTCACCCAGTGGCTGCGGGCGGCCGCCGCCGACCCGCCCCACCGGCGCAGCTCGCTGCGGTTCGCCACCGGCATCGTGGTCGTGCAGCTCGGCTGGGTGCTGCGCCTGGCCCTCCCCGATGAGCTTGGCATGGCCAGCTTCCTGGCCCTGGTCGCGGCCGAGCTGGCCGTCCCCATCTGGGCCGAGCGGGCCGCCCCGACCACCTGGCACCCCCGCCACATCGCCGAGCGCTACGGCCTGTTCACCCTGATCGTCCTCGGCGAGTGCGTGCTCGCCTCGACCCTGGCCATCCAGACGGCCCTTGACGAGGACGCCGCCCTGGCCGACCTGGCCACCACGGCGGCGGGCGGGCTGCTGACCGTGTTCGGGATGTGGTGGCTGTACTTCGCCAAGGAGGCCCACGAGCTGCTGACCTCGCTGCGGGCCGGGATCGTCTGGGGCTACGGGCACTACCTGGTGTTCGCCTCGGCCGCGGCCGTCGGGGCCGGCCTGGCCGTCAACGTCGACTACCTCACCGACCACGCGGCCATCGGGGCCCGCGCCTCGGCTGCCGCCTTCACCATCCCGGTGGCCCTGTTCCTGCTGGCCGTCTGGGCCCTCCAGGTCCGGCCCCACCACCTGGGCCGCTGGCACAGCGCCGTGACCCCGGCCACCGCCGTCCTGGTCCTGGCCTCGACCCTGGCCCCCGAGCCCGTCCTGGTCACCGGCATCCTGGTCGCGGTCATGATCGCCGTCTCCCTGGTCACCCTCCACCGCCCGGGCGCCGTCCCGGCCCCCTAGCTCAGCTCAGCTCGGGACCGACCAGGTGCCGTCGCCGGCGATCAGCTGGTCGGCCTCCTCGGGGCCCCAGGTGCCCGGGTCGTACTCGTAGAGCGGGGTGGCGTCGTCGCCGACCACCGGGTCGACCACCCGCCACTCGGCCTCGACGGCGTCCTGGCGGGCGAACAGGTCGGTGTCGCCGCGCATGGCGTCGCCGAGCAGCCGCTCGTAGGGTGACCGGCCGCCGACGGCGAAGTTGGCCGCCTCGAGCTCCACGTCCTCGCCGATCAGCTGGTCGCCCGGGACCTTGACCCGCATCCCGAGCTCGATGCGGACGTCGGGGCCGAGGTGGAGGCGCAGGTGGTTGGAGCGGGCCGGGATCAGCTCGCCGAACAGCTCCAGCGGCGGGCGCCGGAACTCGACCAGGACCTCGGTGTCGGTCACCGGCAGGCGCTTGCCGGCGCGGATGTAGAACGGCACCCCCGCCCAGCGCCAGGTGTCGATGGCCAGGCGGGCGGCCACGTAGGTCTCGACCGCCGAGTCGGCGGCCACCCCCGGCTCGTCCCGGTAGCCGCGGAACTGACCGCGGACCACGCTGGAGCGGTCCAGCGGCCGGATGGCCTCGATGAGCCGGGAGCGCTCCTGGCGGGTGGCGTCGGGGGTGTGGACCGCCGGGGCGTCCATGGCCAGCAGGGCGAGCACCTGGAGGAGGTGGTTCTGGAGGACGTCGCGGATCGCGCCCGCCTCCTCGTAGAAGGCGCCCCGGCCCTTGACGCCGAAGTCCTCGGCCATGGTGATCTGCATCTGGCGGACGTAGCGGGCGTTCCAGATCGGCTCCAGCAGGGCGTTGGCGAAGCGCAGGTAGAGGATGTTCTGGATCGGCTCCTTGCCCAGGAAGTGGTCCATCCGGAAGATGCGGTCCTCGGGCAGGTGGCGGTGCAGGATCTGGTTCAGCTCCCGGGCCGAGGCCAGGTCGCGGCCGAACGGCTTCTCCACGATCACCCGGGCCGCGTCGAGGCAGCCGGCGGCGGCCAGGCCCTCGGTCACGGTGGCGAACATGCTCGGCGGGATGGCCAGGTAGTGCAGCGGCCGGCGGGCGTCGCCCAGCTCCTTGCGGAGCCGCCGGAAGGTGCTGGCCTCCTTGTAGTCGCCGTCGATGTAGCGCAGCAGCTCCGACAGCCTGGCGAACGCCTCCTCGTCGACCTTGCCCTTGCCCCCGGCGTCGTGCTCGACGCTCTCGCGGGCCCGCCGGCGCAGCTGGGCCAGATCCCAGCCCGACCTGGCCACCCCGATGACCGGGACGTCGAGGCGGTTGCGCTGGACCAGCCCCAGGAGGGCGGGGAAGACCTCCTTGTAGGCGAGGTCGCCGGTTGCGCCGAAGAACACGATGGCGTCGGAACGCTGGCTGTCGATCGGGCCGCTCCTTGGGTCGGGTGTCCGCAGGCGAGACAATGATCGTATGACGAGCGGCGTCGCGGGTCGCGCGACCCCGAGATGGTGGGCCGTGGCCGCCCTGGCCGGCCTGGCCCTGCTGGCCGCCGGGCTGCTCCAGGTGATCGTCGGCAGCCGCGGCCAGGTCTTCTGGCAGCTGGTCGGGACCGCCCTGAGCGTGGCCGTGGTCGCCGCCACCGCCTGGTGGGCCTTCACCACCCGCCGGGTCTGGAAACGCTGGCTCAACATCGTCATCGCCGCCCTGGCCGCGGCCAACATCGTCCTCGGCTTCCTCGAGTTCGGCCTCCGCCAGGCCACCGGCGCCCTCGCCATCGTCACCGGCGCCCTCCTCTACGCCACCGCCACCCCCCGCGCCCTGTGGACAACCCAGCGCACCCCGATTCCGGGTCGGCTACGCTCCCCCACCGGGGGACCCGACAGCGGCGGGTCGGGTTCCGGCGCGCCCACCAGTCCCACCTCGCCGTGGTTGCTGGTGAACCCGCGGTCGGGGGATGGGAAGGCGGGGCGGGTGGGGCTGGTGGAGGCGGCCCGGGGGCTGGGGTTCTCGGTGCACGTGCTGGAGGCGGGGGACGACCCGGGGGCGCTGGCCCGGGCGGCGGTGGCGGGCGGGGCGGACGCGGTCGGGGTGGCCGGCGGGGACGGGTCGATGGGGCTGGTGGCGGCGGTGGCGGTGGAGGCCGGGGTGCCGTTCGTGTGCGTGCCCTCGGGGACCCGGAACCACTTCGCCGGGGACCTGGGGCTGGACCGGGGGGACCCGCTGGCCGCGCTGGCGGCCGTCGCCGGCCCCGAGCGGCGGGTCGACGTGGCCATGGTCGGGGACCGGATGTTCGTCAACAACGTGTCCCTCGGCGCCTACGCCGACCTGGTCGCCGACCCCCGCTACCGGGCGGGGAAGCTGGCCACCGCCCACGCCGTCCTGCCGGCGTCGCTACGTGGCGAGCGGGAGCTGCTCCGGGTCGACCTGCGGGACGCCGACGGCCGCGAGCACCCCGACGTGCTGGTGCTGCTGGTGGCCTGCAACCCCTATGCGCTGAACGGCGTCAGGGAGCGGATGGACGGCGGCCTGCTCCAGGTGTCGGCCCTGCGGGCCCGGACCGGGGCCGCCCTCGCCGGCCTGGCCACCAGGGCCCTGGCCAGGGGCGGCCGCGTCCCCGCCGGGACCGGCTGGGCCCAGTGGACCACCACCGTCCTGCGGGTCGAGGCCCCGCTCCCCCGCCTCGCGGCCGGGATCGACGGCGAGGCCGCCACCCTGGCCGCCCCGCTCGAGTTCCGGGTCCTCCCCGGGGCCCTGCGGGTCCTGGTCCCCCCGGCCCTGGCCTCCCGCACCCTCCGGCCCCGGCTCCATCGCTGGTCGACCCTGCGCGGCCTCCTGCGGGTGGCCGCCGGGTCGGGCGGCGACCGCTGACCGGCAGGCCGGTCAGGCCCCGGGGGCGACCACCTCGGACAGGATCGAGGCGACGGCGCGGTCGGTGTAGCCGGCCGCCGGCCAGGCACGGTCGCCGACCAGGTGGGCGAAGGTGGCCGGCTGGGCGCGGGCCCAGACCCAGTCGGTGGCCTCCGGGACGGTCCAGCCGCCGGCCAGGCGGCCGTCGCGCTCGACCCGGTCGACGGCGGCCGCGAACATCGCCCGCAGGTCGTCCATGCGGTCGCGCCAGGCCAGGCCGCCCTCGTCGCCGTTGATGGCCGCCGCCTCCAGCGCCCTGGCCACGGGCAGGATCTCGGGGAGGTAGGCGAACCAGAGCCGCAGCAGCCGCTCCAGCGCCGCCACCGGCGGCAGCGACCCGGCCTCGGCGGCCCGGCCGGCGAAGCCGCTGCGGGCGTCGTGGCGGCGGGCCATGGCCACCAGCAGCCCGGCCCGGTTCTCGAAGTGGACGTAGAGGAGCTGGCGGGAGACGCCGGTGGCGGCGGCGATGTCGGCCACGGTGACGGCCCCGACCCCCCGCTCCCGGACCAGGCCCCAGGCGGTGTCGAGGATGCGGGCGCGGCTGTCGCCACGGGTCACGGCCATGCCGTCAGCCTGCCTCAGGTATTGACACGTGTCAAATGACGGCCGTATTTTACACGTGTCAAACGAGATCGAGGAGGAGGTCGCGGCGATGTGGACGAGCCCGTACCCGCCGGTCGAGGTCGGCGGCACGACCCTGCCCGGGATGGTCCTGGAGGCCGCGGCCCGCCACGGGGACCGGACGGCCCTGGTGGACGGGCCGTCGGGGACGCCGGTCAGCTACCGGCTGCTGGCCGAGCGGGTCCAGGGGGTGGCGGCCGGCCTGGCCGCCCGGGGGTTCCGGCCCGGGGAGGTGCTCGCCCTGTGGGCGCCCAACCTGCCCCAGTGGGCCGGGGTGGCCCTGGGGGCCATGGCCGCCGGCGGGACCGTGACCGCGGCCAGCCCGGCCGCCACCGAGCGGGAGCTGGTCACCCAGCTGGCCGACGCCGGGGCCTCGGTCCTGGTCACGGTGCCGTCGCTGGTGCCGGCGGCCCGCTCGGTGGCCGCCGCCACCGGGGTCCGCGAGGTGGTGGTGCTGGGCGAGGCCGAGGGCGCCACCCCGATCCTGGACCTGCTGGCCGCCGGCGGTGGCGACCCCGCCCCCGGCCCGGCGCCCGACCCCGCCGCGGTGGCCCTGCTCCCCTACTCGAGCGGCACCACCGGGCTGCCCAAGGGCGTGCGGCTGACCCACGCCAACCTGGTCACCTCGGTGCGCCAGGTCGGCCGCGGGCTGCGCGTCGGCGAGGGCGACACCCTGCTCGCCGTGCCGCCGTTCTCCCACATCATGGGGTTCCTGGTCACCCTGGCCCTGCCGCTGTGCTCGGGCGCGACCGTGGTCACCGTGCCCCGCTTCGAGCCGGGACGGTTCCTGGAGCTGCTCGGCGAGCACCGGGTGACCGTGCTCGTCGGGGCTCCGCCGATGCTGCGGGTGCTGACCGCCCACCCCCTGGCCGCCGGCGCCGACCTGAGCTCGCTGGAGCTGGTGGTGTGCGGTGGGGCGCCGCTGACCGCGGCCGCCCAGCGGGCCCTGGCGGCCAGGCTGCCGGGAGCGACCGTCGGCCAGGCCTACGGCCTGACCGAGACGACCGTCGGGGTGAGCCTGCCCGACCGGGCCGCCGGCAGCGTCCCGGGCACGGTCGGCCGGGTCATGCCCAACACCGAGCTGCGGGTGGTCGACCCGGAGACGGGCCGCGACCTGGGTGCCGGGCAGCCGGGCGAGCTGCTGGCCAGGGGCCCCCAGGTGATGGCCGGCTACCTGGGCCGGCCCGAGGCCACCGCGGCCATGGTCGACCGGGACGGCTGGCTGCGCACCGGCGACCTCGGCCTGGTCGACGGCGACGGCAACGTGGTCATCGTCGACCGGCTCAAGGAGCTCATCAAGGTGAGCGGCTGGCCGGTGGCCCCGGCCGAGCTGGAGGCGCTGCTGGCCACCCACCCGGCCGTGGCCGACGCCGCCGTGGTCCGCCGCCCCGACCCGGCCAGGGGCGAGGTCCCGGTGGCCGTGGTCGTGCCCCGGCCCGGGGCCGAGCCGGGGCCGGACGAGCTGCTGGCCTGGGTGGCCGAGCGCGTGGAGCCGCACAAGCGGCTCCACGCGGTCCGCTTCACCGACGCCATCCCCCGGACCCCTTCGGGGAAGCTGCTGCGCCGGGCCGTCGGCGAGGCCGTCGGCTAGGGGGCGTTGTCGGCCTTGGCGGCGGTGACCCCGATCACCACCCAGCGGTTGTTGCCGGCGACCCGGCGGACCACGAACTCGACGCCGAGCGAGAGGTCCTCGACCGGGGTGTCGAGCGGGTTGCCGTCGGCCGGGTTGCCGCTGCCGAGGATGATCCCGTCACCAAGGTCGGTGCCGTACAGGTCGGTCAGCGGGTTCCCCTCGGCGTCGACGATCCGGGTGGTGTAGCGCCGCTGGTCCTTGGAGGGGACCACCACCGAGGCGTCGATGTCGCGGAAGAACAGGTCCTCGCCGCGCAGCTCCAGCCCCGGGTACCAGCCCTTGGCGTCGGTGAAGTGGGGCACGCCGGCCAGCGGGGCATGCACGTTGCAGTAGGTGGTGTAGGAGCCCACCGGGTCCTCGATGCACTCGCGGAACTGGCGGGTGCTGCGCTTGGCGAAGGCGGCGTTGGAGGACTGGGCCCGCGACGGCAGGTTCTTGAGCGTCGTCGGGTCGTGCTCGGCCGCCTCGCCGAACCGCCGCAGCGGGTCGAAATGGCTGTCCACGATCAGCAGCTGGCCCTTGGAGCCGGTGCTGGGCGGCGCGAACAGCGGGGTGGTCACGTGGTTCACGGTGTACTGGGCGTCGCGGTACCAGACCAGCATGCCGGGGGCGTTGTAGGGGGTCCGGGTGACCCGCCACTCCGCGCCGTCGGCGTTGAGGTAGGTGGTGTCGTAGGCGTAGCGCAGGCCCTTGTCGAAGCCGTCGTAGTTGCGCCACTCGGCCAGGTAGTAGTGCTGGTAGATGAAGGTGCCGCTGGTGATGATCCAGCCGGCCCCGGTGGTGTCGGTGAAGCTGCCCAGCTCGGCCGTCCAGCCGTTGGCGCCGCTCTCGACGTCGTCGGCCCAGACCGAGGTGCCGTCGGCGGTGACCTCGAAGTCGTCGGCGAACCAGCCCGGCTCCTCGAAGGCGGCGTCGGTGGCGTAGCGCAGGCGCAGGTTGATGGTGCTGCCGGCGTACGGGGTGAGGTCGACCCAGTCGTGGCGCCACTCGCCCCCGGTGGTGCCGGTGAGGCCGTTCTGGAGGCCGCCGAAGGCGACCAGGTTGCCGTTGGGGTCGTCGTTGGTGGAGACCACGTTGCCGGCCTCGTCGCGCACCTCCAGCTGGGTCCAGGTGGCCCCGCCGTCGTTCGACACCTCGATGAAGCCGTAGTCCCACAGCTCCTCGATGGTGTAGTTGTTCCAGGCCCAGAAGCGCACGTCGGTACCGGCGGGCACGTCCAGGGTGCGCGAGATCTTGACGTCGGCCCAGGACTGGTCGTTGTTCGAGTACCACACGGCCTCGCCGCTGTGCGGCTCGGCCAGGGTGACGCTCTTCTGGGGCAGGTTCACCCGGACGCCGTCCTCGGTGCCCTTGGGCGTGCGCGAGGTCTGGCCGACCTTGACGTCACGGCCCGAGGAGCCGACCCCGAAGGTCTCCGGCTCGACCCAGCCGAGCACGTACTTGTCCCACAGGCCCATGTGGGTCGGGATGGTCTGGAGCAGCGGGCCGGCGTGCGAGCCCAACGACATCAGGTCCCAGAAGTCGACGTCGGACTCGGCCGCGCCGCTGGTGTCGTACAGGTCGGGCAGCCCCAGGTCGTGGCCGTACTCGTGGGAGATGACCCCGACCCCGGCGTCCTCGGCCTGCATGATGAAGTTGTTGACCTTCACGCCCGCGCCGGGCACGGCGTAGCCGCCGGTGGCCGGGTCGACGTTGCTGGCGAAGGACCAGATCGCGTAGGTGCCCTCGGCCCCGCCACCGCCGGCCTTGTCGTCGCCGGCGTGGATGATCACGAAGTGGTCGATGACCCCGTCGGCCTCGAACAGGTTGCCGTCGCCGTCGACGTCGCCCTGGTCCTCGACGTCGTAGTCGGCCCAGGGGAAGTCGGGGTCGCTGGCCGCGAGGGCGTCGACCGCGTCCACCACCAGCTGGCCGGCCTGGCGGGGGTTGTCGGGGTGGCCGGCGTTGTCCTGGGGCGGCTGGCCGCAGCGGCTGGCGCCGTAGTACGCCTCGGAGTGCGGCACCTGGACCCAGCCGGCGACCTCGCCGGTGATGTCGTAGGCGCCCTTGCTCATCTCCCGGTAGTGGTTCTTGACGGTGTAGCCGCGCAGGTCGACCCCGGGCCGGCCGTCGGGGCCGGTCAGGTCGGGCCGGACCCGCTGGGTCAGGCCGCTGGTGGTGTAGATCAGCTTGTTGTAGTGGCTGGGGTTGAAGTCCGGCACCCAGAAGGTGTTGTTGTCGGTGCCGCGGCCGGCCGTGGCCGGGTTCGGGAGCTGGTTGTGGACCGGCCCGCCGAGCAGGGTGCCGGGCGGCTCGGTGACGCACTCCTCGGCGCCGACGAAGGCCGGGCGCTCGAACCCGGAGAAGTCGTCGTTGGCGTTGGGGTCGAACTCGACCAGGACGGTCAGCAGCCGGGCCGTCTGGGTGCTGGGGGCCTGCTTGTAGAACCGCGGGCTCTTGCCGGTCTTGGCCGACCTGGCCTCGAGCGCCCCCAGCACCTCGGCCGCGGGCGGGTTGCCGGCCGAGTGCTTGCGGTCGAAGGCGTCCGCCTGGGCCAGGACCTTGGCGCTGGGGGCGAGGCTGGCCTTGCCGGCGGCGCGGTCCAGCCGGCCGA
>CALGFH010000077.1 GCA_937881255.1 uncultured Actinomycetes bacterium | reverse complement strand
GGTTGTAGAGGTCGCGGTTCTGCTTGAACGCGGTGACCAGGCTCCACAGGAACGGGGCGGCGCAGATGAAGGCGGCCAGCACCGCGGCCACGTAGAGGCCGACCCGGGCCATGACATGGCGGCGCCGGTAGTGCCGCCGCAGCCGCTCGGCCGCGACGCCCTTGGGCACCTCGGCGGTGGCGACCACCTACAGCACCTCCATGCGCCGGACCGCCCGCAGGATGGCGATGGCCGCGGCCAGCAGCAGCGGGAACAGGAACAACGCCACCGCCGCCCCCTGGGCGACGTCGCCGCCCTCGATGCCGCGGATGAACGCCCAGCTGGCCAGCACCTGGGTGGCGTGGTTGGGGCCGCCGCGGGTGAGGACGTACACCACCGTCATGTCGGTGAAGGTCAGGATGGCCCCGAACAGGGCCGCGACCGCGACCACGGGCAGGGTCAGGGGGATGGTCACCTCGAACATGCGCCGCCAGAAGCCGGCCCCGTCCACCCGGGCCGCCTCCTGGATGTCGTTGGGGATGGCGACCAGGCCGGCCAGGATGATGACCGCCGACAGCGGGACCAGCCGCCACACGTGGACGGCGATCACGGACGCCATGGCCAGCTGCGGCCGGCCCAGCCAGTAGATGTTGCCGTCGATCAGGCCCAGGTTGCGCAGCACCCAGTCGATCGGGCTGAAGACCGAGTCCAGCATCCACAGCCAGGCCACCGCCGACAGGGCCACCGGGGTCGTCCAGGGCAGCAGGACCAGGAACCGGACCAGCCACTTGCCGCGGAAGTCCGCCACCAGGATGTTGGCCAGGACCTTGCCGAGGACCACGATCAGGGCCATCGAGACCACGGTGAAGACGAAGGTGTTGCGCAGCGAGCGCCAGAACACCGGGTCGTCGAGGGCGCGCTCGAAGGTGCGCAGGCCGGCCCACTGGAAGCTGGGGTCGCCGGCGGTCACGTCGCTGAAGGCGAACCCGATGGCCAGGAAGAACGGCACCGCCACGAGCGCGACCACGTAGACTATCGACGGCAGCAGGAACCAGATCGCCATCTGGCGCTCGTTGTCGGCGAAGCGCCGGGCGGGCCGCTTCCCGGCGCGGACGCCGGGGCGCTCGGTGGTGGCCGCGTCCATGGCCTCAGCCTCCGACTGGGACGGGGTCGGCCCGGTGCCCGCTTTCGGCGTCGAAGAACCGCAGCCGGTCGGGGTGCACGGCGAACTCGTACGTCTCGCCGGCCGCGATCGGGGTCGTGACCGTGGCCGGCAGCCGGGCGATGACCCGGGTCTCCTCGCCGATGCGCGTGGCCGTGCCGTACACGTGCCGGTCGCCGGAGAGGTACTCGATCCGGTCCACCTTGAACGGCACCAACCTTCGCTCGGGCCCTCCGACGTGCTCGGCCGGCAGCAGGTGCTCGGGGCGGAACCCGACGAAGCGGCCGTCGCGGGGCACCAGGTTCATCGGCGGGGAGCCGATGAAGGTGGCCACGAAGGTGTCGGCCGGGTCGTCGTAGACCTCGACCGGCCGGCCGAGCTGGCGCACCCTTCCGTGATCCATGACGGCGATCCGGTCGCCCAGGCCCATGGCCTCGGCCTGGTCGTGGGTCACGTAGATGGTGGTCGTCCCGACCCGCTGCTGGAAGCGCTTGAGCTCGTCACGGGCGCTGGTGCGCAGCTTGGCGTCCAGGTTGGAGAGCGGCTCATCCAGCAGGAACACGTGGGGATCGCGGACCATCGCCCGGGCCAGGGCGACCCGCTGGCGCTCGCCGCCCGACAGCTGGCGGGGCCGGCGGTCCAGCAGCTGGTCGATGCCGAGCAGCTCGGCCGCCCAGCGGGCCTTGCGGACCTGCTCGTCCTTGTCCATCCGCTCGGCCTTGAGCGGGAAGACGATGTTCTGGAGGACGTTCTTGTGCGGGTACAGGGCGTAGCTCTGGAAGACCATGGCGATCTTGCGGGCCCGCGGCGGCAGGTCGTTGACGACCTGCCCGTCGATGAAGACCTCCCCCTCGCTCGGCTGCTCCAGCCCGGCGATGGTGCGCAGCAGGGTGGTCTTGCCGCACCCCGAGGGGCCGAGGAGGACGAGGTACTCGCCCTCCTCGGTGGCCAGGTCGATGCCGTCCACGGCGTGGACCCGCCCGCCCTCGAACTGCTTGACGAGCCCCCGGACCTCCACGACCTTGGTCACGGCCGGCCGCCGATCACGTGCCGCCGACCAGGCCGCGCTTCCGCCACTTCTCGAAGATCGGCTTGATCTGTGCCTCGGCCCGGGCCACGGCCTCCTTGGGCGAGGCCTCGCCGCGGGCCGCGCTGGCGAACATGTTCGGGATCACGAAGGTCCCGAACACCTCGCCGATGGCGGTGTTGGACGGCCCCGGGTAGCCGATGTTGGTGCTCCAGGAGGTGGCGTCCTTGAGGAAGGCCAGCTTGTCGGCCGGGTTGGCCCCGTAGGGGTCCTTGGCCAGCCAGCCGTCGAGCTGGGGCACCCGCTCGGCCCAGGCCGGGAAGTCGTACAGCTTGGAGTGCCAGGTGGCCGAGGCGAAGTTCTCGGTGTAGTAGAGCAGGAACTCCTTGGCCGCGTCGGGGTTGGCCGCGTGCTTGGGGATGATCCAGTTGTAGAGCACGTGCTGGGCGGCGCGGGCGTCGGCGGGCCCGCGCAGCGCCGGGACGAAGCCGACGTCGTTGGCCACGTCGGGGTTGGCCCCCTGGGCGGTCCGCCAGGCCGAGATCGAGTTGAGGATGTAGGAGAGCTTGCCGGCGACCAGGCCCTGGTTGTTGGAGGCGGCGTTCCAGGAGAAGACCTCGTCGGTCATGGCCTGCTTGAACAGCTTGGTCATGAACTCGACGGCGGCCACGGTCTCCTCGGAGTTGATCACCACCTGCTCGTTCTCGTCCTGGACCGAGGCGCCGTAGGACCACATCAGGGCCCGGCCGGCCATGTTGGAGTCGATCTCCTGGGACATGCCGATGCCGAGCTGGGTCCCCTTGCTCTTCTTGATCTCGGTGCCGCCCTGGAGCAGCTCGTCCCAGGTGCTGGGCCCGTTGGGCAGGCCGACGCCCTGCCACAGCGACACCCGGTAGTCGCCGGGGTCGGGCACCCAGCCCGGCGAGTAGGCGTAGTAGCGGCCGGTGGCCGGGTTGAAGCTGGACTGCTTGCTCAGCTCCAGCTGCTGGCCCCAGCGCTTGGTGGCCTCGTCGGTGATGTCCTTGAGGTCGAGGGTGCTGGGCTCGAACTGCGACAGCGGGGCGATGTACTGGATCACGTCATGACCCTGGCCGGCCTGGATCTCGGCCGCGATCCGGGTCGGGATCTGGGCGTTGTCGATGTGGTCGACGGTCACGTTGACCCCGACCTTCTTGCCCCAGTCCTGGGCGAAGGGGCGGAACCACTGGTCGTGGCTGGGCACGAAGTGGCTCCAGAGCAGGATCTTGAGGTCACCCGAGAGCTTGGTCCTCGGCTCGGTGAAGCTGACCGACGGCGCCTGGCCGGCCGCCTCCTGTCCGCCGCCCGGGCCGCCCCCGCCCGGCTCGCTGGAGCAGGCGGCGATCGCCGCCCCCATGCCCGCGACCCCCACCGCCCGCAGGAACTGTCGCCGGTCGGGTGTCCACAGGCGGTCTGGTCGGGATCCGCTGTCGGCCATGTGCGCAGCCTCCCTTGGCCCGGAGCTTGGGACGTCGTTCCCACCCTGACGTCAAAGAAGCGCATTACCCAGGTTCGGCGCGCTTATGCCTTTGAGATCGACTTCCATGCCGCTTCAGGAACGGGCGGCGGCAGCACCAGCACGCTCAGGCCGAGGCCGGTCAGCGAGGCCATGCCGAGGACCCCGGCCCACAGCTCTGGCGGCCAGCCGATCCCGTAGGCGGCGGCGTAGACGGCCGTCCAGGCGCCCCACAGCAGCAGCGGGGCCACGGCGGCAACGACCCGGAAGGCCCAGGGACGGTCGGGGCCGGGGCGCAGGCCGGCGACGAGCAGGTCGCTGGCCAGGCCGCCGGCCAGCATGGCCACGACCAGCCAGCCGAGGATGAACTCGCGCAGCGAGGTGAGGCCGACCGCGCCCATCGTCGCGAGCAGGGTCACGGTGCCGAACGGGAGCCGCCAGCGGCGGGCCAGGAGCAGCACCGGCGCGACCACGATCAGGTTGGTGACGAGCACGCTGGCCACCCCGGCGATGGTGGTGAGCAGGCCCTCGGGGCCGTCGGTCTCGGGCATGGACGGGGCCCGGCTGACGAACGCCGACAGGTACTGGAAGAAGAACAGCACCACCGCGGTGGTCAGGGCGGTCGCCCACAGGGCGGGCAGCAGGGCCAGGACGGGGGCGCGGGCCGGCAGGTCGGGCGAGGACCAGGCCGACCGGAGCGGGCTGGTCACCATCAGCAGGCCGCCGCCCAGCAGGAGCAGGTGGGAGGGGCTGAGCAGAGCGGCCACGCCGGTCTCGACCCCGAACATGGTGTGCCAGACGCCGTCGGCGACCCCGCCGGCCACGAACAGGGCCACCCCGACCAGCCCGAGGCCGTAGCCGGCCGGGACCAGGGCCGGGTCGAAGCGGCCGCGCTGGTGGCGGGCGACCAGCCGGGCCAGCACCACCGTCGAGACCAGGAAGCCGAGGTAGAACAGGCCATGCCAGGGGCTGAAGAAGGTCTCGAGGCCGGGCTGGTTGACATGCGCCCAGCCGTCAAGGAACAGGCCCCCGACGACCCAGGTGCCGAGCAGGGCCGCGGCCAGGTCGTCGCCCCAGCTGGCCCGGGGCCGCCCGGGGGTCGTGGTCGCGCCGGCCTCCGGGGTCGTCCTGACGCTCGCCATCGGCCGCCTCCCGCAGTCGCGCTCACCGCATTGACGCGCGCCCGGGGCCGGACGGTCAACCGGTGGGGGTGTGGAAAGCCCGAACCCCCAGGTCACGGATTCGGCTACGCTCCCCCACGGGGGGACCCGCCAGCGGCGGGTCGGGTTCCGGCGTGGTCGGGATCAGGAGGCGAGGACGTGCCGGTTGCGGCCCCCGGCCTTGGCCGCGTACAGGGCCTGGTCGGCCCGCTCGACCAGCGCCTCGCTGGCCTCCTGGAAGTCCCAGCGGGCCAGCCCGACCGAGCAGGTGACCAGGGGGGTGACCAGCCGCAGCCGCTCGACGATCCGGATCGCGTCGTCGAGGGCGCAGGCCGGCAGCAGCAGCACGAACTCCTCCCCGCCGTAGCGGGCCAGCAGGTCGGTGGAGCGGACCTCGGCCCGCCAGGCGCTGGCCGCCTCCTTGAGCACCAGGTCGCCGGCCTGGTGGCCGTGGCGGTCGTTGTAGGCCTTGAAGTTGTCCAGGTCGATCATGGCCAGGCACACCCCGGTGCCCATGCGCCGGGCCCGCTCCAGCTCCCGGGGGAGCTCCTCCTCCAAGACCCGCCGGTTGGGCACCCCGGTGAGCGGGTCGGTGCGGGCCAGGCCCTCCAGGCGGCTGACCAGCCGGTTGATCTCGATCGCCTGGCGCTCGCTGAGCCGCCAGTTGACCAGGTAGGCGACGCTGGCCGCGAGCACGAAGGCGCCGTGGATCAGGGCCCATTTCCAGGGGGAGCGCAGGGCGGCGGCGTGGTTGAACACGCCCGTCGGGACCAGCACCCCGAGCAGGCTGTGGTGGATGACCACGTACCCGAGGGCCAGCCCGAACGGCAGCCAGTCCTGGTACAGGGTGATGACCCCGATCATCACGAAGAAGTGGAAGTGGGCCTCGACGACCCCGCCGGACAGGTGCACGATCACCGCCGAGGCGGTGACCAGGCCGAGCACGGCCGCCGCCGAGCGGGCCCGCCGGCCGAGCCCCGGAAGGGCCGCGGCCACGGCGAAGGCCGCCATCGGCGACACCTCGGCCACGGCGTGGGCCAGGCCCTTGCCCCGGGCCAGGGCGAACACGGTCACGCCGCCCACGTGCAGCCACAGCAGCCAGATGATCCCCCGGTGGCGGCGGGCCCAGACCTCGGGCGTGAGCAGCTGGCCGGTGGGCACCAGTCCCCGCCCAGCACGGCCCGCCCGCGCGGCGGCACCGGCGATTGCGCTCATGCCACGATATCGGCAGGTTCCGCCCCCAACCGTAGCCGGGGCTACAGTGCCGGAGGGCCGATCACCGGAACGGGGAGGCGGCATGGCCAGGCGCAGCGCCGGGATCCTGCTCTACCGGCGGCGTGGCGACGGCG
>CALGFH010000076.1 GCA_937881255.1 uncultured Actinomycetes bacterium | reverse complement strand
TCCTCAACCGGGTCCCCGCCGCCAGCCGCATGCCGTTCGAGTGGACCATCAACGTCTACCGCGGATGTTCTCACGCATGCACCTATTGCGCATTTGGTGAAACTCCAATTCTGATGGCCGATGGGAGAACGAAGCCGCTGGCCGAGGTCCAGGTTGGAAACGCAATATACGGAACTGTTCGTGAAGGATGGTTTCGCCGCTACGCCATCACGCGGGTCATCGACCACTGGTCCACCATCAAACCCGCCTATAGGATAACGCTAGCGGACGGAACACAACTGATCACCAGCGGCGATCACCGATTCCTCACAGATCGCGGATGGAAATATGTTACGGGCCTGAAGCCGGGCCCTGGACAACGACACTATCTGACAACCAATAGCAAACTCATGGGGACAGGCAGTTTCGCTTCACCGCCCAAAGATGGGCCAGAGTATCGGCGGGGTTATCTCGCTGGCATGATTCATGGCGACGGGCACGTCAGCTCTCGAATGTACAAGCCATCGAATGAGGACCTCAGGCGAGTCGATGTGTTCCGGCTCGGTCTGACCGACGTCGAGGCATTGCTGAGAACCCGCAGGTTTCTCGCCGAATTCGGTGTATCCACACACGAGTATGTTTTTCAGCGGCCAAGCGCCAACCGGAAGCAACTGAACGGGCTGGTGAGTAATGGGGCATCTAACATAGCTGCGATCAGGGAGGTAGTCACATTTCCCTGCGTTCCGTCAGGCGAATGGCAAAAGGGCTTTCTAGCTGGGATCTACGATGCCGAAGGATCCTATAGCGACGCGGCTGTACGAATCATGAACAACGATAGTGCCATCCTTAGCCGCGTCACCTCGAGCTTGGCCCACCTCGGCTTCCTATTCACCCGAAGGACGGCCGATCGTGATGCATCGAGGAGGCCTATCACGTGCGTGCGATTGCTAGGCGGAGTGCGGGAACACTTGCGCTTCTTCCACACTGTCGACCCGGCGATCACTCGTAAGCGGACAATCGAGGGCGCTGCAGTAAAGCACAACGCTCCTCTCCGGGTCGCCTCCATTGAGCCGCTCGGAATGGATCTCCCCCTATACGACATGACGACTGGCACGGGTGATTACATCTCAAATGGAACAATCAGCCACAACTGCTTTGCCCGACCCAGCCACACGTACCTGAACTTCGACGCGGGGCGGGACTTCGAGCGGCGGATCGTTGTCAAGGTGAACGCGCCGGAGGTGCTGCGGCGGGAGCTGCGGCGCAAGAGCTGGACCGGGGCGCATGTGGCGATGGGGACCAACACCGATCCGTATCAGCGGTGTGAGGGGCGGTACCGGCTGACGCGGGGGGTGCTGGAGGTGCTGCGGGACTACGCCAACCCGTGCTCGGTGCTGACCAAGTCGCCGCTGCTGCTGCGGGACCTGGACCTGATGGTCGAGCTGGCCGGGACGGCCGGGTTCTCGGCCAACCTGTCCATCGGGACGCTGGACGAGGAGGTGTGGCGGCGCAGCGAGCCGGGGACGCCGCATCCGAAGGCGCGCATGGCGGCGGTGAAGCAGCTGGTGGCGGCCGGCATCCCCTGCGGGATCCTGATGGCGCCGATCCTGCCCGGGATCTCGGACTCGCCCGAGCAGCTGCGGGCGGTGGTCCGGGCGGCCGCCGACGCCGGGGCCAGCCACCTCACCCCGCTCACCCTCCACCTCCGTCCCGGGGTGAAGGAGGAGTTCATGCCCTGGCTCGAGGAGACGTATCCGGAGCTGGTTCCCGGCTACCGCCGCCTCTACCGGGGCTCGAACGCCCCCAAGCCGGTTCGCGAGGAGATCGCCGACCGGGTCCGCGCCGAGAAGCGCCGCCACCCGGCCTTCACCTCCCCCACCACCCCGGTCACCGCCCGCCGCCTCCCCGACCCCCCACCTCGGGGCTCCCCGCCGGAGGCCTCCGAGCCCGCGGCCCAGCTGTCCTTGACCCTCGGCTGAGCCGGCGGGGCGAGGTGTGGAACCATGCGGTCGTGACCGTGCCGCTCGACCTCCTGCTGCCGTTCCTGGTGGCGTCGGTGCTCGTGACCGTGATCCCGGGTGCGGACATGGCGCTGGTGACCCGGCAGGTGCTCGTCGGGGGGCCCGGCCTGGCCCAGCGGACGATCTTCGGGAACCTCGCCGGGCTGCTGGTGCACGGGGTCGCGCTCGCCGCCGGGTTGTCGGCGCTGCTGGTGGCGTCGGCGATCGCCTACAGCACGGTCAAGCTGGCCGGGGCCGTCTACCTGCTCTGGCTCGGGGTGCAGGCGCTGCGGGCGTCCAGGCGTCCCACGGCCGACGCGGGGCCGGTGGGGCTGGCCGTGCCGGGGCGGGCGTTCCTGGCCGGGGTCGTCAGCACCGTGCTGAACCCCAAGCCGGCGCTGTTCTTCCTGACGTTCCTGCCGCAGTTCGTCGACCGGGACCGGGCGGTCCTGCCGCAGACGCTGACCCTGGTCGCGATCCATGTGGTGGTCGGGCTCATCTGGCTGTCCACCTACGCCCACCTCGTCAACCGGGCACGAGGCCTGCTCACCGGGCCACGGGTCAAGGCGTGGCTCGAGCGGGCCACCGGCGCGGTCCTCATCGCCTTCGGCCTCCGGGTCGCCTTCGAGCGTCGCTGAGCGCCGGGCCTCGAAAAGGCGTTGCCAGGGCGGCCCCGCTCGATGGAGGATGGCGGGCTGTGCCGTGGCCCCTCGCGGGGCCGTCCATCCCCTTCTGAGCCTGGTGGTGAGCTTGCTGGAGGCGTTGCCCGACGACGAGCTGGTGGCCGAGCGGGAGATGCTGGAGTACGCCCGGCGGTGCCTGGCGGCGATGCGGCGCAGGACCAGGTCGCTGCGGGCCACCGGGGCCGACCCGTATGCGGCGGAGTCGGTGGAGTGGCGGCTGCGGCAGCGGGTCGCCGCCCTGACCGACGACGGGCGGACCGGGCTGTTCTTCGGGCGGCTGGACTACGACGCCGGCGCCGACCCGCCGGAGGCGCGCTTCTATGTGGGCCGCCGGCACGTCAGCGACGCCGAGGGCGACCCGGTGGTCATCGACTGGCGGGCAGGGCTGGCCCATCCCTTCTACCGGGCCAGCCCGACCCGCCGCTTCGGCGTCCGGGCCCGGCGCCGCTTCGGGTACCGGGGCGGCACCCTGACCTCGATCCAGGACGAGGTCCTCGACCTGCTGGACGAGGCCGAGGCGCTGGCCGCCTCCGACCGGGTGCTGGTGGCCGAGATCGAGCGGCCGCGCATCGGCCCCATGCGCGACATCGTCGCCACCATCCAGCCCGAGCAGGACGACCTCATCCGGGCGCCGCTGGCCGAGACGATCTGCATCCAGGGCGGGCCCGGGACCGGCAAGACCGCGGTCGGCCTGCACCGGGCGGCCTTCCTCCTCTACGAGCACCGGGACCGGCTGGCCAGGGACGGGGTGCTGGTGGTGGGGCCGGGCCCGGCCTACCTGGCCTTCATCCGTGACGTGCTGCCCGGGCTCGGCGAGGTCGACGTCGCCCAGCGCTCGATCGAGGACCTGGTCGCCGAGGTCGCGGTCACCGGCACCGACAGCCCGGAGGCGGCCGCGGTCAAGGCCGACCCTCGCATGGCCGCGGTCGTCCGCCGCGCCGCCTTCCTGCACGTGCGGCCGCCGGCCCTGCCGCTGGAGGTGCGCCGGGGGCACCGGGTGGTCCGCCTGCCGGCCAGGATGCTGCGCCAGCGTGTCGAGGAGCTGGTCGCCGGCGACCTCCGCTACCAGGTCGGCCGGGACCACCTGCGGGACTGGCTGGTCGAGCGCTGCCTGCGCCACCTCGAGCACACCGAGGGCCTGAGCGTGCTCGACGACCCGGCCGCGGTCCAGCGCAGCCTGGGCGCCCGGCCGGAGGTGCGGGACTTCCTGAAGCGGACCTGGCCGGTGGTCGACCCGGTCCGGCTGGTGTTCCGGCTGCTCACCGAGCGGCCGTTCCTGGCCGAGGCGGCCGAGGGCATCCTCACCGGCGAGGAGCAGGAGCTGCTGGTGTGGGCCAGGCGACCCCGGAGCCTCAAGGCGGCGGCCTGGTCGGTGACCGACGCCTTCCTGGTCGACGAGGCCGTCGACGTGGTCGGCGGGACGACCACCTTCGGCCACGTGGTCGCCGACGAGGCCCAGGACCTGTCGGCGATGCAGCTGCGGGCGATCGGGCGGCGGTGCCGGTTCGGGTCGGCGACGCTGCTCGGGGACCTGGCCCAGCGGACCACGCCGTGGTCGGCCGAGCGCTGGGGGGACGCCGTCGGCCATCTCGGCCGGCGCTCGATCCGGGTCGAGCAGCTGCCGCGGGCCTTCCGGGCGCCCAAGGAGGTGCTCGACTTCGCCAACCGCCTGCTGCCCGAGATCGCCCCCGAGGTCCGCCCGGCCCGGTCCGTGCGGAGCGTCCCCGGCTCGCTGCGGGTCCGGGCCGTGACCCCGGAGGCGGCCCCGGCGGCCTGGCTCCAGGCGCTGGAGGAGGCCCTGGCCGAGGACGGGTCGGTCGGCCTGGTGGTGGCCGACCCGGCCGTGGGGTCCGCCGGGGCCGAGCTGGCCGGCCGTGGCGTCGAGTTCCGTGAGGTGGACCGGTTCGACACCGGCACCCGGCTGGCCCTGGTTCCCGCCTCGGCGGTCAAGGGGCTGGAGTTCGACCAGGTGGTGCTGGTCGAGCCGGCCGAGATCGCCGACCCGGCGCTGGGGGCGGCCGGGCTGCGGCGGCTCTACACGGCGCTCACCCGGGCCGTGCTCGGCCTGACGATCGTCCACGCCAGGCCGCTCCCGGCGGCCCTCGGGTCGGCCCCAGGGGCCTGACCGCGTCGCGGGTCAGCGGCCCTCGTACCTGTCGGGCAGGAGCACGTTGATCAGGAAGGTGACCACGCTGATCACCAGGGCGCCGAGCAGCGCCGCCCAGAACCCGTCGACCTCGAAGGCGAGGTCGAACAGGTCCCCGATCCAGGCCGTCAGCAGCAGCATCAGGGCGTTCACGACGAAGGTGAACAGCCCGAGGGTGATGATGAACAGCGGGATGGAGATCAGCCGCACGATCGGGCGGACGAAGGCGTTGACCAGCCCGAAGATGACCGCCACGGCGAGCAGGGTGAGGGCCCGCTCGCTGGTGGTCCCGGGCCCGACCGAGATCCCGTCGATCAGCCACGCCGCCGCGGCCAGCGCCACCGCCCCGGCCAGGATTCGCACGATCAACCGCACCGGACACCTCCATCCTCATCACCCGGTCCTCGCAGGACAGCGCGACCATACCAAGCACCCACGCCCGGAGCCTCACCAACCCGCGCCTGGGGACCCGCTCAGCCCGGCTGGAAGGCGGCGATGCCGGCCCGCCAGGCGGCGTCCAGGTCGGCGTCCGCCGGGAACCGGTGGTCGAGCTCGAGCATCACCATGCCGTGGGCGAACGCCCACACCGCCCGGGCGCGGGCCCGGCTGCCGGCCGCCCGCAGGACCGGGGCGGCGGTCCGGTCCTCGAGCCCCGGCGGCAGGTGCTCGCGGGGGAGCGGCCCGTTGGTCATCAGCCGGTAGAGATGCGGGTGGGCCAGCGCGAACCGCCGGTAGGCGGCCGCCAGGGCCGGCAGCGTCCCACCAGCCCCCAAGACCGGCAGCGTCCCACCCGCCGCCAGGGCCGGCAGCGCCCTACCGGCCCCCGTTCCGGCTCCGTCGCTCGCGGTGCCGCCGGCTCCTCCATGGGCTCCCTGGCCTCCACCCTCGGCGGCGCCTTCCACGGCCGCCTCGAACGCGGCCGCCGCCTCCTCGAAGCCGGTGGCGATGATGGCGGCCTCGAGGGCGGCCTTGTCGGGGAGGTGCTTGTAGAGGGAGGGGGCGCGGATGCCGAGGCGCTCGGCCAGCCGCCGCATGGTGAGGGCCTCCGGGCCCTCCTCCTCGAGCAGCCGCCGCCCGGCGGCCACCACCTCCATCCCCCGCGCCGACCTGATCGCCGAGCTCGATGGGGTCATGCGGTCGGGGTGGCGGCCGGCTGCTCGACCCGGGTCTTGAGGGCCTGGTTCATGCGGTGGAAGGACGCCAGGGTCGGCTTGGCGATCATGGCCAGCAGGGGCGGGACGAGCAGGCCGCGGAACTCCTCGTGCTGGGTCACGCGGACCTGGCCCGGGCCGGCGGGCTGGACGGTGAAGCTGTGCTCGCCGTCGAACAGGCCGGGCACCAGGA
>CALGFH010000075.1 GCA_937881255.1 uncultured Actinomycetes bacterium | reverse complement strand
CCGGGCCGAGACCGCCTCGGCGGCCAGCCCCGAGAGGTAGGCCTCGACCGAGAGGCCCTCCAGCAGATCGGCCCTGGCCTCGGCGGGCAGCCGGTCGGCGTTGGCCAGGGCGGCCCGGTAGTGCCCGGCCGCCTCCCGGTGGGCCGCGACCGCCGCCGCCTGCCTGGCCGCCTCGGGCGCGTACCGGAGCACCGCCTCGACCTCGCCGGCCTCGCGGGCGTGGTGGGCCAGCCGGGCGACGTCGACCGCCTCCTCGGGGGCGCCGGCCAGCACCTCCAGGACCCGCCGGTTCAGCTCCCGGCGGGCCAGGGCCGACAGCGAGCCCTCGACCGCCCGGCGGAGCAGCTCGTGGCGGAAGCCGACCGCGTCGGGGCCGGCGACCAGCAGCCCGCCGGCCAGGCAGGCCTCGACGGCCGCCGGCGGCGGCCCCAGGGCCCGCTCCAGCAGCCACAGCTCGGTCCGGGTCGGGACGACGGCGACCAGGCGCACGACCTCCTGGGCATCGGCCGCCAGACCGGCCAGGCGGGCCAGGACCAGGTCGCGGATGGTCGGCGGGACCCCGGTGTCGGCGGCGGCCAGCACCTCGGTGACCAGCAGCGGGTTCCCGCCGGTGAGGGCGCGCAGCCCGGCCGTGGGGCGGCCGGCCCGGCGGCCCAGCTCGGCCACGCCCTCCTCGGACAGCGGCGCCAGCCACAGGCGGTGCAGCGTCCCCGGGCAGGCTGCCCGGGACGGCGAGCAGGGGATGGTCGGCCGCCAGCTCGTCGTCCCGGTAGGTGACCAGCAGCAGCGCCCTGGTCCGCTTCATCCGCCGCCCCAGGAAGACGAGCAGGTCGAGGGTGGCCTCGTCGGCCCAGTGGGCGTCCTCGACCACCACCACCTGGGGGCGCTCGCGCCGGTCGAGCTCGTCCAGGAGGGCGTCGAACAGCTGCTCGCGGGGGCTGCCCGCGGCCAGCAGGGCGGCCAGCCGGCCACCCGCCTGCCGGCCGAGGTCGTGCAGCGGCCCAAGGGCCCGCGGGGTGAGCAGCGGGTCGCAGGCCCCGACCAGGAACCTGGCCTCGGTCGCGTGCCGCTCGGCCAGCTCCCTGACCAGCACCGACTTGCCCATCCCGGCCTCGCCGGCCAGCAGCACGACCCGCCCCCCGGCGGCCGACCCGGCCAGCAGGCCGGCCAGCTCGTCCAGCAGCGGCGCCCGTTCCAGCAGCTCCATCAGGGGTCGCGGCCCTCCCAGGTGGTGATGCAGGCCTCGTTGCCTTCGGGGTCGGCCAGGACCCAGAAGGCGGGGGCCTCGGCGTCGTAGGTGAGCCGGCCGCCGGCGGCCAGGGTGGCCTGGATGCGGCGCCGGGCCTCGTCGTGGGGGACCGAGATGTCGAGGTGGATGCGGTTGCGCTGGGGGCGCGGGGCGTCCATCTGCTGGAACCAGACGGCCGGGCCCTGGCCGGCCGGGTCGACCAGGGGGTCCTCGGGGCCGGTGCGGCCGGGCTCGTCGGTGTAGCCGAGCACCGCCTTCCAGAACGGGCGCACGGCGGGGATGTCCAGGGCGTCGATCGCGACCTCGATGACCTGCACCGATCGGGGGGCGCGGCCGTCGACCCCGGGATCGGTGGCCAGCCCGAGCTCGGCCGCGGCCTCGGTGATCCGCCTCGCCAGGGCGACCTCCCGCGGGGTGACCGCGGCGCCGGCCGGCGACTGGAGGGACAGCATGACCCGGTCCCGGCGCAGGTCGGCCCGGAGGCTCCCGTGCTCGTCGCCGCAGGAGGCCACGAGCACGGCGGCCACCTCGGTGGCCTCGGTCAGCGACCCCACCGGCAGGTCGGCGCGGAGCTCGCCGAGGACGTAGCGCCAGCCCAGGTCGCCCACCGCCTCGGAGGCCTCCTGGCGGCGCAGGGTCCGGCCGGGGCCGGCCGGCAGCTCGTAGACGACCAGCTCGGCCTGCTCGCCGTCGACCTCGCCGGTGCGGGTGCCGTGCAGGCGCATGCCCGCCTTCTCCATCACCCGGCGGCTGGCGTCGTGCCCGGCCAGGGTCTCGGCCACCACCCGCTCGATCTCCGGGTCGGCCAGCAGGCGGGCCAGCAGCGCCATCAGGGCCTCGGTGGCGTAGCCCTGGCCCCAGCTCGGCTCGACCACCGTGTAGCCGACCTGGGCGGTGGCCCCGTCCAGGCCGGCCCCGATCTCGCCGACCACGGCCCCGTCGGCCTTGCGGACCATGAAGTAGGGGCCGTACCCGGCGCCGGGGTCCGGCCGCGCCCCGGCCACCATCTCCAGCACCTCCAGGGAGAACTGGGAGGGGTAGCCGTCGGCCAGCACCACCCCCTCGGGGGCACGCCCGTCCAGCAGGGCGCGGGCCACGTCCTGGCCGATCGGCCGCAGCACCAGCCGGCCGGCGTCGATCTCCATGGCCCCGAGGATCCCAGAGGCTGCCCGGCTCAGTCGACCCGGTCGAAGGGCCAGCCGGACACGACCACCCGCAGGGGGCGACCCTCGACCTCGGCCTCGAAGGCGGCCCGCTCGGGGCTGTCGGGGTCGTTGCCGACCCGGAAGCCGCCCCCGGGGAGAGGGGTGAGGGGCACGGTGTCGCCGTCGGGCCACTCCAGCTCGAGGGTGCCGCCGGCCGCGGGGACGATCCGGACCTGGGGCATCCAGGGGTTGAAGGCGGCGTAGGTCCCGGTCAGCCGGGCCAGCTCGGCCGGGAGGCCGGCTGCGGACGGGGTGAGTGCCGGCTCCTCGTCGTCCGGCGGCGGCGGGTCGGGAGCCGGCGGGTCGGGGGGCAGCTCCTGGCCGAGGGCGGCCGCCCGCAGCAGGGCGATGCCGTGGTCGACCACCTCCCAGGTGCTGCCGCTGCTGGACGGGTGCCGCCAGGGGCCGTTGCCGAGGGCGGCCACCCCGACCCCGGTCTCCGGGCAGCCGTAGGCGTCGCCGCAGTAGCCGGGGCAGTCGCCCTGGTGGCCGACCCGGGTGTAGCCGGCGGCGACGTCGATCTCGACCCCGAGGCCGTAGCCGTAGCCCTTGTCCTCGTCGATGGGGATGGCTGGGGCCAGCATGGCCTGGCGGGTGGCCGGCTCCAGCAGGGGCGGGTCGCCGGCGACCACCGCCCGGAGGAGGCGGCCAAGGTCGGCCACGGTGGACAGGGTCGCCCCCGACCCGGCCGTCGTCGGCACCCACGGGGCCGGGACGAGGGACCCGCCGGGCAGCTCGAGGTGCCCGGTGGCCGCCCGGGCCTGGGCCTCGGCGGTGGTCACGGCCTCCGAGGCGGTCATGGCGCACGGGCCGAGCACGTGGCGCTGGAGCGCCTCGGCGTAGGAGCAGCCGGCGACCCGCTCCAGCACCAGCCCGAGCACGGCGTAGCCGACGTTCGAGTAGCGGGCCCGCTGGCCCGGCGGCCAGCCCGGCGGGGTGGAGGCGAGGGCCAGCGCCTCCCCGGCCGGCGACGGCGAGCCGTCAAGGCCGGTGACGATCCCGGCGGTGTGGCCGAGCAGGTGCCGCACCGTGATCGGCCCGAACGGGGTGGCCAGGGGCAGCCAGGGCAGGTAGCGGTGGACCGGGGCGTCCAGGTCGAGCCGGCCGGCCTCGTGCTCGCGGAACAGGGCCAGGGCCGTCATCACCTTGCCGATCGAGGCCACCGGGAGCAGCGCCCCCGGCTCCAGCGGCCGGCCGGAGGCGACGTCGTTGACGCCGGCGGCGAACTCGTGGCGCCACCCACCCGGCCCGATCAGCCCCACGGCCAGGCCGGGCAGGGCCAGCCGCTCCCGCACGAACCCCTCCAGCCGCCCCGCCGCGACCTCCAGCGCCCCGGTCCCGGCCATCCGCGCTCCTCCTCTGGTTCACGGCGGCGCCACCGCGGCCTCGCCGAGCGCATGATCCCAGCATGCTAGGGTCGACGCATGGCGATATTTCCGCTCCCGGGGATGGGCCGGGCCGTGGTCGCGGTGCCGGCCCCGGGCCAGGGGCCGGGCTGGTGGGCCGGCGCCTCCAGCGCCGCGGCCGACCCCGAAGGCGGCTTCGTGGTCGGCTACCGGGTGCGCAACGGCCACGACGGGATCGACCAGACGGTGGTGGCCCGCTCGCCCGACGGCGAGCGCTTCACCACGGTGGCCACCCTCGACCAGTCGCGCTTCGGCGCCCAGTGGATGGAGCGCCCGGCCGTCGTCCGCACCCCCGAGGGCCGCTGGCGGCTGTTCGTCTGCTGCGGCACCCCCGAGAGCAAGCACTGGTGGATCGAGGCCCTGGAGGCCGACGACCCGGCCGGCCTGGCCACCGCCGAGGCCCGCCCGGCCTTCCCCGGCGACGACCGGACGGCCGTCAAGGACCCGATCGTGCAGCTGCGCGACGGGCGCTGGCACGCCTGGATCTGCTGTCACCCGCTGGACGTGCCCGGGGCCGAGGACCGGATGCGCTCGGCCTACGCCACCAGCGACGACGGCTGGACCTGGGACTGGCACGGCACCGTCCTGACCGGGCGGCCGGGGGAGTGGGACGCCCGCGGGGCCCGGCTCACCACCGTCCTGCCCGACGGCCGGGCCGCCTACGACGGCCGCGCCTCGGCCGAGGAGAACTGGTTCGAGCGGACCGGCCTGGCCGCCCCCTCGGGGGATGGCGGGCGCTTCGCCCAGGTCGAGGGCTCCCCGGTCGTGGACGTCCGCTACCTGGACGCGCTCGCCCTCGACGACGGCGGCTGGCGCATCTGGTACGAGGCCCGGCTGGCCGACGAGCGCCACGAGCTGCGCACCGAGCGCATCCCGGGCTGACCGTTCCCGTAGGGTTGGGGCGATGTTCCTCGTCGCCGTGGTCGTGCTCAGCGCGCTGGCCGTGCCCCTGGCCGGGGGCCGGCTGGGGGCCCTGGTCGACCTCCGGCTCCGGCGGGTCTGGGCGATCTATGCCGCCCTCGGCCTGGCCGTGCTCGGGGTCGGGCTGCCCGGGCTGCCCGACGGGCTGCGCTCGCTGCTGCTGGTGGCCGCCTACCCCGTCGGGGCGGTGTTCCTCCTGGCCAACCGGCGGGTCCCGGGGATGCCGCTGGTCGCCCTCGGCGCCGCCTGCAACCTGCTCGCCATCACCGCCAACGGCGGGGTGATGCCGGCCTCGGCCGAGGCCCTGGCCGCGGCCGGGCTGCCGGCCGCCGAGGCCGGGTTCGAGAACTCGGCCGCCCTGGACGACCCGCGGCTGGCCTTCCTGGGGGACGTGTTCGCGATCCCGGCCGCCTGGCCGCTCAGCAACGTCTTCAGCGTCGGCGACGTGTGCATCGGGGCCGGCCTGGCCTGGGGGGTGCACCGGGTCTGCGGGTCGCGGCTGGTGCCGCGCTGGACGGGAAATCCGGGTGCGGCGCCGCCCGGCCAGCTCTAGGGTCGGTCCATGAGCGGGGACGGCTGGCGGACCGGCATCCGCTGGGTGGTGGCCCATCCCACCGAGGCCAGGGTGCTGCTGGCCAGGCGGGACGGGGCCCTGTGCCTGCCCCGGACCGAGCGCCCGGGCCAGGTCTGGACGGCCGAGCCCGGCCGGGTCCTGCCCGGCCTGCGCGACCTGCTCGGCGCCGACGCCCTCCTGCTGCGCTGCCTGGACGAGCACGAGGACCCCCCGGCCAGGGTCCAGCGGGCGACCCTGCTGGCCGAGCCCCGGGCCCTGCCGGCCCTGCCGGACGGGCTGGCCTGGGCGGGGCGGGCCGAGCTGGCCGGGGCCGCCGGCGACGGGGACGCCGCCCTGGCCGCCCGGGTGGTCGAGGAGCTGGCGGGCCCGGGTGGCGGCCCCGCCGGCCGGCCCTGGGCGGCCCGCGGCTGGTTCGCCGGGGCCGAGCGCTGGCTGCACGACGCCATGGCCGCCATCGGCCGTCCCCTCACCGGGCCGGTCGAGCAGGTCCAGGTCTGGGACCTGTCGTGCGTCCTGCGGGCCCCGACGGCGGCCGGCGACGTCTGGTTCAAGGCGACCGCGGCCTCGCCCCTGTTCGTCAACGAGGGGCCGGTCATGGGCGCGCTGGCCGGGCTGTTCGGAGACCGGGTGCCGGCCCCGCTGGCCGTCGACCCCGGCCGGGGCTGGATGGTGCTGGACGACCTGGGCGAGGAGGTCGGCTGGGAGGCGCCCCTGGAGGTGGCCGAGGAGGTGGTCCGGGCCTTCGCCCGGCTGCAGGTCGAGGCCGCCGGCCAGACCGACCGGCTGCTGGCCGCCGGCTGCCACGACCGCCGCCTGGACCGGCTGGCCGCCCAGGCGCGGGCATGGCTGCCGGCGATCGGGGCCACCGGGGAGCTGGCCGGCATCGACGACGCCACCTGGCTGTCCGAGGACGAGCAGGCCGCCGTCCGGGCCGTCCTGCCCCAGGTGCTGGCCGCCTGCCAGGAGCTGGCCGGCCACGCCGTCCCGCCCTCGATCGTCCACGGCGACCTGCACCTGGGCAACGTGGCCAGGGGACCGGCCGGCTACCGGTTCTTCGACTGGACCGACGCCTGCGTCGCCCATCCGTTCTTCGACCTGCTCACCCTCAGGCGCGGCACCGGCTTCGCCGGGGAGGAGGCCGACGGCGAGCTGCGCGACCGGCTGCGGGCCGCCTACCTCCCGGCGTGGGCGCCGTTCGAGCCGCCCGCGCGCCTGGCCCGGGCCCTCCAGCTGGCGGTCCCGCTCGGGGCCCTGCACCACGCGGTCAGCTACCGGTCGATCGTGGCCGGGATGGCGCCGCCGGTCGAGTCCCACATGGCCGGGTCGACGGCCTGGTTGCTGCGCCAGATGCTGGCCGGCCTGGACGACCTAAGCTAGGTAGCGCCGGGCCCTGAACCAGGCACCGGCTGCTCATCCTCCCGCCCGCCCCGGGCGCTAGCGTGACCGACGGCACCCGCGCCCGGTGCCGCGCGGCACAGCCGGGTCGCCACCGCCGCCGCATGCTGGCCGCGGACGCACCGCTGAAAGGTGGGGGAGATGGAATGGGAAGCGACAGGGACCGCCCTGCCGGAGCTGATCGCGTGCCCGGAGCCGGGCTGCGGGGTGCCGGCCGGGGTGGTGGACCGGTTCGTGCTGGCCTCGACCAGCGGGCCGGTCGAGCACGTGAAGACGTGGTGCCTGGACGGGCACGGGTTCACCCAGCGGGTGGACGCGCTCACCGGCTGGCCGATGATCCGGGTGCCGCGCCCGGCGGGCACCACCGGTTGACCCGGGGGGCAGATCAGGGAGAGGTGCTGGTCGAGCGGATCCGCCGCGGGATCGTCGGCGACGACCAGGTGCTGACCGGGCCGTTCGGGCCGCGCCGGGTCACCTACGCCGACTGGACCGCCTCGGGCCGGGCCCTCGGCTTCGTCGAGGACGCCATCCGCGGCCAGGTCCTGCCCTGGTACGCCAACACCCACACCGAGAGCTCGGGCACCGGCCGCCACACCACCCGGCTGCGCGAGCAGGCCCGCCAGGTCATCCACCAGGCCGTCGGCGGCACCGGCCAGGACCTGGTCATCTTCTGCGGGTCCGGGGCCACGGCGGCGGTGGCCAAGCTGGTCGGCCTGCTCGAGCTCGGCCGCCGGGCCGCCGGGCCCGGCCCGCGGCCGCTGGTGCTGGTGGGGCCGTTCGAGCACCACTCCAACCTGCTCCCCTGGCGTGAGTCGGCCGCCGAGGTGGCGGCCGTCGGGGAGGACGCCGACGGCCGGCTCGACCTGGCCGATCTGGAGACCCAGCTGGCCCACCAGGCCGGGCGGCCGCTGGTCGTTGGGGCCTTCTCGGCCGCCTCCAACGTCACCGGCATCCGGACAGACGCCGACCGGGTGGCCGCCCTGCTGCACCGCCACGGCGCGCTGTCGGTCTGGGACTACTCGGCGGCCGCCCCCTACCTGCCCATCCGGATGGCCTCCAGCCGCCCCGGGGCCGGCGACCACAAGGACGCCGTCTTCTTCTCGCCGCACAAGCTCGTCGGCGGCCCCCAGACGCCCGGTGTCCTGGTCGTCCGCCGGGGCCTGGCCCGCAACCGGGTCCCGACCGTGCCCGGCGGCGGCACCGTCAGCTTCGTCGACCCGGTCGGCCAGCGCTACCTGGACGACCCGGTGGGCCGGGAGGAGGGCGGCACCCCGGGGATCGTCGAGTCGATCCGGGCCGGGCTGGTGGTGGCCCTCAAGCAGGCCGTCGGGACCGACCTGATCCAGGAGCGGGAGCAGCGGTTCCTGGGCCTGGCCCTTGACCGCTGGCGCGCCAACCCGAACCTGGAGCTGCTCGGCAACCTGGAGGTCCCCCGGCTGCCGATCGTCTCCTTCCGGATCCGCCACGGCCACCGCTACCTGCACCACGAGCTGGTGGTGGCGATGCTCGACGACCTGTTCGGCATCCAGGCCAGGGGCGGCTGCTCGTGCGCCGGGCCCTACGGGCACCGGCTGCTCGGCATCGGCCCCGGCCGCTCGCGGGCCCTGGACGAGCAGGCCGGCCAGGGCTACCTCGGCATCAAGCCCGGCTGGGTGCGGCTCAGCTTCAACTACTTCATCAGCGACACCGTGGCCGGCTTCCTGGTCGAGGCGGTCGACCTGCTGGCCCGGCACGGCCACCGGCTGCTGGGCGAGTACGGGTTCGACCCGCGCAGCGGCCACTGGCGCCACCACCTTGCACCCCCCGACCCGGCCCCCTCGCTGGCCGCCCTGCTCGACGGCCACCCCGGCCCCCCGCCCGGCCCCGGCGAGGACGCCCTGGCCGGCTACCTGGAGGTGGCCCGGGCCCTGCTGGCCGACCGGCCGGTCACCGGGGAGGGGCCCAGCTGGCTCCCGCCCGAGCTGGAGCGGCTGCGCGACTTCTCCCTGCCCCCGCTGCCGGCCTAGCCCCAGTGGAGGGAGCCGGCGGGCGCCCGGTCGGCCCGGGCCCGGCGGCGGACCAGCCAGGCCACCACCAGGGCGGCGGCCACGACCAGGCCGAGGGCGATGCCGACCCGGCCGGTGAGCCGGTGGGCGTGGTGCCAGCTGGCCCCGGCGGCGTAGCCGAGGAGCACGTGGGCCACCGCCCACAGGGTGGCCGCGACCCCGGTCCAGAGGGCGAAGGTCCGGTAGCGCAGGCCGAGCATGCCGGCCAGGCCGGGGAGCACGACCCGGGCCCCGGCGGTGCAGCGGCCGACCACCAGGGCGCGGCCGCCGCCCCGGAGCAGCAGCGACTCGACCCGGTGGAGGCGGCCCGGCCCGATCCGGCGGCCGAGCCGGGAGGCGAGCAGGCGGGGCCCCCAGCGACGGCCGATCCAGTAGCCGGCCGAGTCGCCGGCCAGGGCCCCGACGGTGCCGACGGCCAGGGCGGCGGCCAGCGGGACGCGCCCCTGGGAGGCGAGCAC
>CALGFH010000074.1 GCA_937881255.1 uncultured Actinomycetes bacterium | reverse complement strand
GGACACGCCCAAGGGGAAGGACCCGGACAAGCTCTGAGCCGCCGGGTCTGAGGCGGAGGGCGGACAGATGGTGGTCGGGCGGCGGGGGATGCCCGGGACCAGGCGGGTGCAACCGGGGGGAGGTGCACCGCTGGACGGCGAGCGGGCGGCGTCATCGGATGCCGCCCACGCCGCCGCCCTCCGACTGCTCACGACCAGGGCCAGGACCGGGGCCGAGCTGCGCCGGCGGCTGGAGGGCCGGGGCTTCGAGGCGGCCGCGGTCGCCGAGGCGCTCGGCCGGCTGGAACGGGTCGGCCTGGTCGACGACGCGGCCCTGGCCGGGACGGTCGCCGAGGGTCGGGCGGAGCAAGGGCTGGACGCGCCCGCGATCGCGGCCGAGCTCCGCGACCGTGGCGTCGACCCGGACGTGGCCGAGCGGGCCGCCCAGGCGGCCGTCCCGGCCGAGGTCCGGGCCGACCGCTGCCGCGAGGTCGCCGAGGCCCGCCTCACCCAGCTCGCCGGCCTCCCCGCCCCGACCCAGCTCCGGCGCCTCGCCGCCTACCTGGCCCGCCGCGGCTACCCACCCGACCTCGCCGAGTCGGTCGCCAGGGACCTTGTCCCTCTCGACTGATCCTCCCGGGCCCTGGTGCGCCCCTGACCCCGCGTCCGACCCTTCCACCTGCGGCTTGTCCCTGTGGGGGAGACAGCGTCGGGGAGGTTGTCGGGGTTGACTGAGACGATCGCTTGGACCGGCTGATTCCTGGTTGACACCCCTTCTGACCTGCTCTTCCTTGACCAAGGGGGCGGGCGGGCCTAACCTGAGATGGCCCGGCAATGCCGAGCTCAACCTAAGATTACGTAACCTTGGTACACCGACTGTTCACCGGACCTTCCTGCTTGGGGAGAAGAGCGCCGTCTCGACCTCCCCACCCGAACGTTCCGTCGGACCCGACCTTCGGACCGTAATCGCAGGGCCTCTGCAGCGCCGGGCGCCGCTCGGCGCTGCTGCCGTCTCAAGGCTGGACGGTCTCGGCAGCGCCGCCGGGTGGCTTTCGCCGGCCGGGTTCCCCCGGCCGGATGGGGGTTGCAAAGGAGGCCACCGTGGAGGCCGTCGTTCTCATCGTTGGAGCGCTTGCTGGGATCGTTGTCGGGTTCTTCGTCGGAACGCAGTACCAGCGCAAACAGTCGGCAACCGTGCTCGGGTCGGCCGAGCAACAGGCCAGGGCCCTGCTGGACGACGCCCGCCGCCAGGCCGAGACGGCCCGCCGCGAGGCCGCCGTCGAGGCCCGCGACGAGGCCCTGCGCCTGCGCCAGGGCGTCGAGGCCGAGGCCACCAAGCTTCGAGCTGAAGTCGAGGTAGAGACCCGGACCCGCCTCTCCGAGGCCCAGCAGCGCGAGGATCGCCTGGCCGGCCGGGAGGAGGGCCTCGACGCCAAGGCGACCCTGCTCGACCGCCGCGAGGTCACCCTCCACGACCGCGAGCAGGCCCTCGAGGCCGCCAGGGCCGAGCTCGAGTCCGCCTCCGAGGAGCACCGCCGCCGCCTCGAGCAGGTCGCGGCCATGACCGCCGCCGAGGCCAAGGTCGTGCTCATCAAGCAGATCGAGGAGGACGCCAAGCGCGACGCCATGGGCCTGGTCCGCGACCTCGAGCAGCAGGCTCGGGAGGAGGCCGACCGCCGCTCGCGCAAGATCGTCACCCTGGCCATCCAGCGGGTCGCCTCCGAGCAGACCTCGGAGTCGACCGTCGCCGTCCTCCCGTTGCCGTCCGACGACATGAAGGGCCGCATCATCGGCCGCGAGGGCCGCAACATCCGGGCCTTCGAGGCCGTCACCGGCGTCAACCTGATCATCGACGACACCCCCGAGGCGGTCCTGCTGTCCTGCTTCGACCCGGTCCGGCGCGAGATCGGCCGCCTGACCCTGGAGAAGCTGGTCTCCGACGGCCGCATCCACCCGGCCCGGATCGAGGAGACCTACGACCGGGCCAAGCAGGAGGTCGAGGGCGAGGTCCGCCGGGCCGGCGAGGACGCCTGCCTGGAGGTCGGCATCACCGACCTGCACCCCGAGCTGGTCCGGGTGCTGGGGCGGCTCAAGTACCGCACCTCCTACGGTCAGAACGTGCTCCGCCACCTGATCGAGACCGCCCACCTGGCCGGCATCATGGCCTCCGAGCTGGGCATGGACATCGCCCTGGCCAAGCGCTGCGGGTTCCTGCACGACATCGGCAAGGCGCTCACCCACGAGATCGAGGGCTCGCACGCCATCATCGGGGCCGAGCTGGCCCGCCGGCTCAAGGAGCGGCCCGAGGTCGTCCATGCCATCGAGGCCCACCACGGCGAGGTCGAGCAGCGCACCATCGAGGCGGTGCTGACCCAGGCCGCCGACGCCATCTCGGGCGGCCGGCCCGGGGCGCGGCGGGAGACGCTCGAGTCCTACGTCAAGCGCCTGGAGCGGCTCGAGGAGATCGCCGGCAGCTACCCCGGTGTCGACAAGGTCTTCGCCATGCAGGCCGGCCGCGAGGTCCGGATCATGGTCAAGCCCGAGGACGTCGACGACGTCGCCGCCCAGGTCCTGGCCCGCGACATGGCCAAGCGGGTCGAGCAGGAGCTCCAGTACCCGGGGCAGATCAAGATCACGGTGGTCCGCGAGATCCGCAGCATCGAGTACGCCAAGTGAGATGACCAGGCCCGCGGAGTACCATCCGGCTCGATGAGCGAGCGCTTCCTGATCCGCACCTTCGGGTGCCAGATGAACGAGCACGACTCGGAGCGGCTGGCCGGGCTGCTCGAGGCCGAGGGCCTGGAGCCGGCGGCCGGGCTGGACGACGCCGACCTGGTCGTGCTCAACACCTGCGCGGTCCGGGAGAACGCCGACAACAAGCTGTACGGCACCCTCGGCCACCTGGCCACCACCAAGGCCAGCCGTGGGCTGACCATCGCCGTCGGCGGCTGCCTGGCCCAGAAGGACCAGGGCCGGGTGCTGGAGCGCGCCCCCTGGGTCGACGTCGTCTTCGGCACCCACAACCTGCACAGCCTGCCCGTCCTGCTCCGCCGGGCCCGCGAGCAGGGCACCGCCCAGGCCGAGTTCTTCGACGAGATGCAGCGCTTCCCCTCCGCCCTCCCGGCCCGGCGGGCCAGCGAGTGGTCGGCCTGGGTGGCCATCAGCGTCGGCTGCAACAACACCTGCACCTTCTGCATCGTCCCCAAGCTGCGCGGCAAGGAGCGCAGCCGCCGGGTCGGCGACGTGGTCGCCGAGGTCCAGGCCCTGGCCGACGCCGGCGTGCTCGAGGTCAGCCTGCTCGGCCAGAACGTCAACTCCTACGGCACCGACCTGCCCGGGCACCGCCAGCTGTTCGGCGACCTGCTCCGGGCGCTGGACGGGGTCGATGGACTGGAGCGCCTCCGCTTCACCAGCCCCAACCCCAAGGACTTCCGCGACGACGTGGTCGAGGCCATGGCCACCTGCCGGCCCCTGTGCGAGCACGTCCACTTCCCGCTCCAGTCCGGCTCGGACCGGGTCCTGCGCCTGATGCGCCGCGGCTACCGCCGCCGCCGCTACCTCGAGATCCTGGCCAGCCTCCGCGCCGCCATCCCCGGGGTCGCCTTCTCCACCGACATCATCGTCGGCTTCCCGGGCGAGACCGAGGCCGACTTCGCCGACACCCTCGACCTGGTCGAGCAGGCCAGGTTCGACTCCGCCTTCACCTTCCAGTACTCCCCCCGCCCCGGCACCGAAGCCGCCACCATGCCCGACCAGGTCCCACCCGAGGTGGTCAAGGACCGCTTCCAGCGCCTCCTCCAGCTCCAGGAGCGCATCAGCCTGGAAGCGAACCGCGCCCTCGTCGGCACCGAGGTCGAGCTCCTGGTCGAGCGCTCCGCCTCCAAGACCGACCCCACCCGCATGTCGGGCCGCACCCGCACCAACAAGCTCTGCCACTTCCCCGGTCCGGCGGCCGCCGTCGCGGTCACGCCCGGTGATCTGGTGACGGTGCGGGTCGAGCGGGCGGCTCCGCACCATCTGGTCGGGGGCGCGGTGCTGCACCACCGCCCATGGAACCCGGCCGGGGGTTCGTGCGGGCCGGCACCCGCCCCCCGCCCACTACCCGCCGGAGCGGTGCCGTTGCCGCTGGTCGGCTGACCGGACCGCCCATGGCGCCGGTCGCGGCCGCCGTCCTGCCGCATCCTCCCCTCCTCGTCCCCGAGCTGGCCGGCGCCGCCGCCCCCGAGCTCGCCCCGCTCCGGGCCGCCTGCCACGAGGCCCTCTCCGCCGTCGTGGCCGCCGCCGACCTCACCATCCTCATCGGCGACGGCCCCGTGTGGGCCGTCCCCGCCCCCTCCGCCCCCGGCTCGTTCCGCCCCTACGGCGCCGACGTCGACGTCGCCCTTCCCACCCTGGTCGACCTCGACCTCCCCGCCCTCCCCCCACCGGCCCAGCTCACCGACCTCCCCCTGTCGCTCGCCGTCGCCGCCCACCTTCTGGAAGACCTGGACCCGCCGCCCGCCCGGCTCTTCGCCGCCACCGTCCCCCGATCCCTCGGCCCCCTCGCCGCCGCGACCATTGGCCAGACCCTCTCCACCACCGCCCGGTTCGGCCTGGTGGTGATGGCCGACCTCTCGGCCCGCCGAACCGAACGAGCCCCAGGCGCGTTCCACCCCGACGCCGCCGACTTCGACGCCCGGGTCGCGGACGCCTTCCGGACCGGAACCCCGCAACGCCTCCTCACCCTCGACCCAGCCCAGTCCGCAGACCTCCTCGTCACCGGCCGCGCACCCCTCCAGGTCCTCGCCGGCGCATTCGACCAGGGTCCGCCGGGTGGCGAAGCACCGTCCGAGGTCGGACCGGCAAGCGGCAACGCCAGGCCGCGAGAGGTTGACGCCACCGCGGGTGATGCGGGAACCGACGAAGGCGGGAGGGCGACCGATGGCGTCAGGTTGCGGGCCGTCGACCCGGCCGCGGGTGATGCGGGAACGGACGAACCCGAGCTGGTGAGCGATGGCGCCACGTTGCGGGCGGTCGGCCCGGCCGCGGGTGATGCCGGGAGGGACGCAGGGGAGCTGGCGCGCGGTGGCGTCGAACGGGGCGCGGTTGACCTGGCCACGGCTGATGCGGTGCTCGACCAGACCGGGTCAGGGGTGCGGGGGCGGGTCCTGTACGAGGGGGCGCCCTACGGCGTCGGCTACCTGGTCGCCCTCCTGACCACATGACCATCCCGCCCCAGCCTCCAGCGCCCCCCGGCCCACATCCGGAGGTGCCTGACCCGGCCGAGCCGTTCCTTCCCGATCGGTCCTCGGAGGCGCCTGACGCGGCCGAGCCGGTCCTTCCCAACCTGGCCCGGCATGAGGTGCCCAACCCAACCCGGCCGGCCCCTCCCGACCGGTCTCCGGGGCCCTCCGACCCGCTCTCTGAGACCGCTCACCAACTCCCTGGGCCCTCCGACCAGCTCTCCGAGGCCGCTGACCCACTTCCGGAGGCCTCCGACCCGTCCTCCGACCCTCGGCCTGGGCCGGTGCTTGCCC
>CALGFH010000073.1 GCA_937881255.1 uncultured Actinomycetes bacterium | reverse complement strand
CCCTGGTGGCCGAGCGGGAGCTGCCCGTCGGGGAGGTCCGGCTGGTCGCCTCGGCCCGCTCGGCCGGGCGGCGGCTGCCCGTCCGCGGTGAGCAGGTCGAGGTGCAGGCCCTCGTGCCCGAGGTGTTCGACGGCGCCGACCTGGCCTTCTTCTCCGCCGGGGGCGGCATCTCCAGGGAGTGGGGGCCGGTCGCGGCCGGGCGCGGCGCGCTGGTGGTCGACAACTCCAGCGCCTGGCGCATGCACCCGGAGGTCCCGCTGGTCGACGCCGACGTCAACCCGGAGGCGGCCGGGGACCACCCGCTGGGGATCGTCGCCAACCCGAACTGCACCACCCTGGCCATGACCCCGGTGCTGGCCGTGCTGCGCGACCGCTTCGGCCTGGAGTCGATCACCCCGACCTCGTTCCAGGCGGCCGGGGGGTCGGGCCAGAAGGGCATGGACGAGCTGCTCGAGCAGGCGGCCAAGCTGGTCGGGGACCGCGACCTGCTGCGCCACGGCGGCCGGCCCGAGGCGCTGCCCGACGGCCAGGTGTTCCCCCACCCGATCGCCTTCAACGTCGTCCCCCAGTGCATGGGCTTCACCGAGTCGGGCTACACGGTGGAGGAGCTGAAGCTGCGGGACGAGCCGCGCAAGATCCTCGGCCTGCCCGAGCTGGCCTCCCACCCGACCTGCGTGCGGGTGCCGGTGCTGGTCGGCCACTCGCTGTCGGTGCGGGCCGTCTGCGCCGAGCCGGTCGACCTGGAGGCGTTCCGGGCCGGCTGCGAGGCCGCCCCCGGCGTGACCGTGGTCGACGACCCGGCCGCCAACGCCTACCCGACCCCGCTGGAGAGCGCCGGCAGCGACGGGGTGCTGGTCGGCCGCATCCGGGCCGACCTGGCCGACCCGCGGGCCGTGCTGTTCTGGTCGGTGGCCGACAACCTGCGCAAGGGCGCCGCCCTGAACGCGATCCAGATCGGCGAGTTCCTCATTCGGGAATCACTGGACTGACGAGATAGTTGACGATCTAAACTATCGTCGCCTGCCGCGTCCCCAGGAGGTCCGCATGACCGAGGCGTCCACCGGCACCGGTTCCCCGTCCCGCACCGCCCTGCCCTCCGGGCCCGTCTGGCGGGCCGGCCTGCTCGCCGCCCTCGCCGCCACCGTCGTCAACGCCCTCGCCTGGGTCCTGGTCCAGCAGGTCCTCGACGCCGGGCTCCAGATCCCGGCCGAGCCGGGCAGCACCGAGCTGAACTCGCTGCCCATCGGCGCCGTGATCGCCGTCACCGCCATCACGAGCCTGGTCGGCGCCGTCGTCCTGTGGCTGCTGACCCGCCGCGGTCCGTCGGGCGTCCGCCTCTGGGCCATCCTGGCCATGGCCTTCGGGGTCCTGTCGGCGCTGCCCGCCTTCGGGATCGACGTGTCCACCACCCGGCAGCTCGGCCTGGTCCTGTTCCACCTCCTGGCCACGGTGGTCGTGATCGCCGTGGTCCGCCAGCAGCTGGGCCGGCTCGCCGCGCCCTGACCACGGCCGCTACGCGCTGCGGTTCGAGCGCAGGTACCGGCCCTCAGTAGAACTCGGCCGTCCAGGGGCGGGGGCTGGCGAAGGCGGTCCGGAGGAGGTCGACCGCGCCGGGGTCGAAGCCGGTCAGGAGGCCGGCTCTGACCAGGTCGTCGGGGGTGGCGAAGCCGGTGAACAGGGAGGCCAGGCCGCGGATGTCGGCCGTCGGGGCCTCGGCCGGCGGCGGCGCCGGCTCGACCCGGCCCTGGCCGTCCTCCAGCTCCAGGCGCCAGCTGCCGCTGTTCCAGGGGCAGACCGGGTCCTCGACCCGGAACGCGACCCCGCCGGCCACCCCGGCGGGCCAGGGGCGGGCCTGGAGGGCGGCCGGCAGGTCGACCAGGCGCAGCATCCAGTGCCAGCGCTCGGTCAGGCGGGCGAAGCGGTCGGTGAGGGCCCAGATGGCCGCCGGGTCGGGGTCGGGGCCGCTCCAGGCGACCACGCCGCTCATCGAGGCGTAGCCGGCGAACAGGGCGAACAGGGCGGCGTCGGCGCCGGGCAGGCAGCCCCAGTCGGCCACCTCGACCCGGGTCTGGAAGGGGGCAGGGTCGGACCGGAACTCGAGGGTGGCCACGGCCCAGCCGACCGGGCCGTCGGGGCCGTCGAGCACGAAGGCGGCCGTGGTCTTGTCCCTGGTCCGCCGGGCCAGCTGGCGCCAGAACCGCTCGCCCCGCTCGAAGGCGCCGTGGCGGGAGGGGGCGACCCGGCGGTAGACCTCGGCCAGCTCGGCCGGGTCCTCCAGCGAGACCGGCCGGGCCCGGTAGGGGTCGGTGCGCTTGGGCAGGTGCTCGGACCTGGCCTCGTACCAGGTCCAGCTGCCGGCGACCTCGAACCCGGCCCCGCGGTAGAACGGGAAGGTGCTGGGGGTCAGGGTGGCCAGCGGCACCCCGTCGCCGTGGAGCTCGGCCAGCAGGCCGGCCAGCAGCCGCCCCCCGTGACCGGCCCCGCGGTGCTGGGGCGGGGTGGCCAGCTGGAGGACCTGGGCCGAGGGCAGCGCCCGGCCCAGCCACCACTGGGCCTGGCGGTCGAGCCGGAGCAGGCTGGTGATCTCGCCGTCGGCCTCGACCACCCGGAACTCCCCGGGCTCGGTCCGCTCCACGTA
>CALGFH010000072.1 GCA_937881255.1 uncultured Actinomycetes bacterium | reverse complement strand
ACCACCACACGCCGGTCGGCGGGCGCGGTCGTCCTGGCCATCCCGCTGCTCGCCGTCCTGGTCCTTGCCGGGCTGGGCGCGGCCGGCAGCCTCCGGGCCGGCGCCCGTGCCGAGCGGGTGCGGGGGCTGGTGCCATACACCGGCGCCCTGACCAACCTGGTGCACGAGCTCCAGCGGGAGCGGAGCCTGTCCGCCGACGCGTCCGCCGGGCCGGCCCTCGAAGGGGCCCGCCGCACGGTCGACGGGGCCGCGGCCGACTACCGCGACGCCGCCGTCCGGGTCGAGATCTCGGACCGGGACCGCCGGCTCCACCAGCGCCTCGACACCGGCCTGGCCCAGCTGGCCGGGCTGACCGCCCTGCGGGCCTCGGTCGACAGCCCCGCCGGGCCCGACCAGGCGGCCACGGTGTTCCGCCGCTACACCGAGATCGTCGGCGGGCTGCTGGCCGTGAACGCCGAGATCGGCCTGTCCGAGGCCGGCCAGGACGCCGGCCTGGTGCGGGCCGTGACCGCGGCCACCGCCTTCTCACGGGCCAAGGAGCTGGCCGACCGCGAGCGCGAGGCGGCCGCCCAGGCGGCGGCCGGCCGCCGCCTCGACCAGGCGGAGCGCACCCGGCTGGCCTTCCTCGGCGGCCGCCAGGACGCCCTCCTTGACCAGTTCGCCGCCCTGGCCAGCCGGGAGCAGCTGGCCCGCTACGCCAGAGCCTTCTCGACCGAGGAGATCGAGCAGCGACCGAGGAGATCGAGGAGGCCACCCGCCTCCGCCGGGCCGCCCTCGAGGGTGGGTCGGGCGAGACTGGATCGGCTCAGGGCGGGTCGGGGCAGGGCGGGTCGGGGCAGGGCGGGTCGGCCCAGGGAGCCGGTCCCGACCTGGCCGGGTGGGCCGACGCGGCCGCGGTGAGGGTGGAGCGGATGCGGACGGTCGAGCTCGGCCTGACCACCGAGACGGCCCGCCTGGCCGGGCTGGGCGACCGCGCCGCCGACCGCCGGGCGCTGGCCTACGCCGCCGCGTTCCTGCTCGCCGCCAGCGCCCTGGTGGTGCTCCTGGTCCTGGCCCCCGGCCGAGCCCGCCGGGCCAAGGAGGCCCGCGCGGCCCGCAGGGCCCGCGAGGCCGCAGCGGCCCGCAGGGCCCAAGAGGCCGGCAAGCCCCGCGAGTCCCGCTGGGCCCGCCGTGCCCGCGAAGCGGCCCCCGACCCGGCCACAGAGCATGCGGCCACGCGGAAACCCCGCCGCTCGCTGCCGAGCCCCCCGGAGGGGGAGCGTAGCCGAACGGCGAAGGGCGCGGCTCCGGTTGTCCACAGCCCCCTGGCCGACCCGGCGCACACGGCCGACCCGGCGCACGCGGCCGGCCCCGGGCTCCGGCCGGACCCCCCGCTCGTGGTGGAGCCGGGGCTGGCCGATCTGGCCCGGCGCAGCCAGGACCTGGTCGACCAGCAGCTCGAGCTGCTGGACCAGGCCGGCCGCGACCAGGGCGACCCCAAGCTGCCCGGGCGGCTGCTCCAGGTCGACCGGCTGGCGGCCAGGGCGCGGCGCAACGCCCACAACCTGATCGTGCTTGCGGGGGGCGAGCCGGCCCGGCACTGGGACGGACCGGCTCCGCTGGCCGAGGTGGCCGCGCTGGCCGTCCGGGACAACCCCGACGCCTCCCGGGTCGACCTGGACGTGGCCGGCGAGCTGCTGGTGGCCGGGCCGGCCGCCGAGGACCTGGCCAACCTGCTGGCCGAGCTGGTGGACAACGCCACCGCCTTCTCCGCCCCCGAGACCAGGGTCAGGGTCGGCGGGCAGGAGGTCGGGTCCGGCTACGTCCTTGAGGTCGAGGACCGCGGCCTCGGCATGACCGACGGGGAGCTGGAGGCGGTCAACCGGCGCCTGTCCGGCGACCCGGCGGCCGGCGACGACCTGGAGCAGCGGCTCGGGACCTGGGTGGCCGGGCGCCTGGCCCGGCGCCACGACGTCAGGGTGCAGCTGCGCCGCTCGCCCTACGGCGGGGTGACGGCGCTCGTGTTCCTCCCCGAGCTGCTGGTCGTGGCGGCCGAGCCGGTCGCCCCGGCGGGCCCCGACGGGCCGTCGCCGGCCGTCGGCGAGGGCGGGGACGCCGCCCTGGCCAGCCTGCCCCTGCGGCGGTACGTGACCCAGGTCCCCGAGGCCGACCCGCCCCTGCCCAAGCGGGCCCCCCACGCCAGCCTGGCCCCCGATCTGGCCGCCGGCGACCCCGGCGACCCGGCCGCCCGACCCGCCGCCCGTTCGCCCGAGCAGGTGCGGAGCATGCTGACCCGGTACCGCTCCGGCCTGGAGCGCGGCCGGGCCGCCGCCGCCCGCGACCTGCCCGAGGACCCCGACGGCAAGCCCACCGCGCCCTGACCAGCGCGCGTCAGGCGGGGGGCGCCGACTGGCGGCCGGCGAACAGCTCGGCGGCGGCCTCCCAGGCCCTGGCCCCGACCATGCCGCCAAGCGCCCGGCCGACCAGGTCGCCGTCCTCGAAGTGGATGCCGCCGTAGCGGCGGGAGCGGCCGGCCTGGTCGGCGGCGCCGCTGAAGGTCGGCCAGGACAGGACCACGTCGGCGGCCGGGGTGGTCCCGGGCTCGACCCGTGAGCTGCCGGCGCGGATGGTCGCGCTGGCCCCGAAGCGGTCCGAGCCGGTGAAGCGGGCCAGCACCGCGGCCGCGGCGGCGCTGAAGGTCGCGTGGCCCGACGGGAACTCGCCGAACGGCGGGGTGGCCAGGTACGGGCGCCACTCCTCGCCCCGGATGCGCCGCGGGCCCAGGCCGGGGCCGCCCCAGGCCAGCACCTCACGGCCGGCGAACAGGAAGCGGATGGCGCTGATCGGCCGCACCGAGTCATAGGCCCGCTTGGCGTCCCAGCAGGCGATGCCGGCGTCCAGCAGCGCCGCCGAGAGGGCGAAGAACAGCTTGACGTCCTCGTCGAGGCCGTGGCCGTCCCTGGCCGAGACCTCCCGGGCGTGCAGGCACCAGTGGCCCGGCGGGGTCTCCTACCCCGGCCCGTCGGCCCAGTACTCGGCGATCGCCTTGTGCCCGTCGGTCAGCCCGGCGCTGTCGGCCAGCACCTCCTCGGCCTGGAACAGGTAGCTGCGCCCGGGGTGGAGGCGCGGCCCGGCCGGCCGCAGCTCCCAGCCGGCCTGGAGGGCGAAGGGCGCGACCAGGCCCCAGTGGGGGGCCAGGAAGCGCTGCTCCATGCCGTCGGGGGTGGGCAGGGGCTGCCAGCGGTTGGGGTCGAGCAGCCGGGCCAGCGGGCTGGCCGGCCGGTAGCCGGTCCAGTCCTGGTAGGCGGCGGCCAGCCCGCGCGGCTCGGGGCCCAGGTCGCCGAGCTGGTTGGCCCCGTCGCCGTGCCGGAAGGCCAGCACGGCCCGGGCGGCCTGGACGCCGACGGCGCCCGGCGACCCGGCCGGGCCGGGGGCGTCCGGGTCGAAGCCGAGGTCGCTCATCAGCTTGGCGAAGGCGGTCGCCTCGGTGGGGAACAGGTCGGCCAGGGCCAGGTGGGCGGCGAAGCTGGCCGCCTCCTGCTTGGCCGCCTGGGTCCGGCCGGCCGGGGGCCGGCGCAGCAGGTCGCCCAGCCGGCTCCCGAAGGCCAGGTCGTCGTGGGCCGCCCAGGCGTCGTACATGGACGCGTGCAGGACGTACAGGGCGCGGGCCACCATCGGCGGCCCCAAGCCGGTCTGACGGACGGCCTCCAGGGCCGCCTGGTTCCAGGCCACCGCGACGGTGTCGGTCATGCCCGCCTCCTCCCGGTACCGATGGGGCAACTGCCCGGTTCGGGAGGGAGCAAACGGTCCGTGCCCGTTTCGTTGCCGGGCCGTCGTCGCCCTGCTATGGTCTCCTAACAACTGTTCGTTAGGAGACGTCGACGTGCAGACCAGGCGGCGCCAGATCGAAGACGTGGCCAGCGCCCTGTTCAGCTCCCGCGGCTATGCGGCGACCAGCATGCGCGACATCGCCCGGGCCCTCGACCTGCAGGGCGGCAGCCTGTACTCGCACATCCCCTCCAAGGAGGCGGTGCTGGCGGCGATCGTCGAGGAGGCGGCCGAGGACTTCCACGCCGCCGTGCGCCCGGTGGCCGAACGGCCGGGCCCGGCGGCCGAGCGCCTGCGGGAGATGATCGCGGCCCACGTCCGGGTGGTCACCGGCGGCCGCGAGCGGGCCAAGGTGTTCCTGTTCGAGTGGACCTTCCTCGGCGAGGATCGGCGGGACGCCGTCGCCCGGTCGCGGTCCGCCTACCAGGGCTACTTCGAGCGGGTGGTGGCCGAAGGGGTGGCGGCGGGCGAGCTGTCCGCGCCCGACCCCAAGCTGTCGGCGGTGTTCATCCTCTCGGCCATGAACGCGATCGCCTACTGGTACCGGCCGGACGGGGCGCTCGGTCCCGACGCCCTGGCCGGGCACTACGCCGAGCTCTTCCTGCGGGGGCTCCAGGCACACGAGAGGTGACGATGAGCGAATCCGAGCGGGTCCAGCAGTTCAACCGGCACGTGGCCTCGGGCGGCAAGGTGGAGGCGACCGACTGGATGCCCGAGGAGTACCGCCAGGCCGTCTGCCGGTTCGTCGAGATGCACGCCAACTCCGAGCTGATGGGCGTGCTGCCCGAGCGGGAGTGGATCCTCCGGGCCCCGACCCTCAAGCGCAAGCTCGCCCTCTCGGCCAAGGTCCAGGACGAGGTCGGGCACGCCCAGCTGCTGTACCGGGTGGCCGAGGACCTGGGCAAGCCGCGCCAGGCCATGCTGGCCGACCTGCTGGCCGGCAGGACCAAGTTCCACAACGTCTTCCACTACCCGACCCACAGCTGGGCCGACGTCGGCATCATCGCCTGGCTGGTGGACGCGGCCGCGATCGTCGCCCAGCAGGCGCTGCGCGAGTCCAGCTACGCGCCCTACGGGCGGACGATGAAGAAGATCTGCTGGGAGGAGTCGGTCCACATCCTCCACGGGCGCGACGTGGTCCTGACGATGATGAACGGCACCGCCCGGCAGCGGGCGCTGGTCCAGGACGCGCTGGAGCGCTGGTGGGGGCCGCTGATGCAGATGCACGGGCCAAGGACCGACCCGGCCAAGGACCGCGACCTGGCCTGGCGGATCAAGAACAAGGACAACGAGACCCTGCGCCAGGAGTTCCTGACCGTGTACGTGCCCCGGATCCGGGAGATCGGCCTGGAGCCGCCCGACCCGGAGCTGGGCCAGGACGACACCGGGCGCTGGCACTACACCGAGCCCGACTGGAAGGAGCTGTACGCGGTGGTCACCGGCCACGGCCCCAAGTCGGCCGAGCGGCTGGAGCTGCGGCGGCTCCACTACGCCGAGACCCAGTGGGTGCGCGACACCGTGATGGCCGCGCCGCTGGCCGCCTGACCATGAGCGGCCAGCCGATGCAGGTCTACGAGGTCTTCCGCCGGGAGCGGGAGGGCGGGCCGATGCAGCACGCCGGCAACCTACTCGCCCCCGACGCGGAGCTGGCCAGGCACTACGCCCGCGAGTTCTACGGCCGCCGCCAGGAGTCGGTGCGGCTCTGGATCGTGCCCCGGTCGGCCATCCTCGACCTGGACGACCCCGACCTGCTCCAGCCGCCGTTCGACCGCTCGTTCAAGAAGCCGGCCGGCTACTCCACCGAGATCAAGGCCAAGCTGGCCGCGGCCCGCGCCCGAGCCGGGGAGGGGGAGGTCCGGTGACCACGGGAGATCCAGGAACCACGGGAGGTTCGGTGACCACGGGAGAGCCGGCGGCCACGGCGCCACGGGCGCCGGAGGCGCTGGGGGGGTCCGGGGGGACGCGAAGCGCCCCCCCGGTGAATCAATTCGACCCCGAGACGACGCAGGCTTTGAAGCACCTGCTCCTGGCGACCGCCGACGACGAGTTCGTCATCGGCTACTGGGACTCCGAGTGGACCGGGATCGCGCCCGTCCTCGAGGAGGACGTGGCCTTCGCGTCGCTGGCCCAGGACGAGATCGGGCACGCCCAGGCGCTGTACCAGCTGCTGGCGAATCTAGAAGGCCGCGGCGACCCGGACACGATCGCCTACGGGCGGCCGCCGGAGGGCTACCGGCACGCCCGGCTGCTCGACCACCCCCGCACCGACTGGGCGTTCTCGGTGGCCCGCCGGTTCCTGTACGACACCGCCGACGCGGCCCGCCTGGACGCGCTGGCCGGCTCCTCCTACGAGCCCCTGGCCGGGGTGGTGGCCAAGATGCGCCGCGAGGAGCGCTACCACCTGCTGCACATGCACGCCTGGGTGGAGCGGCTGGCCACCGGCGGCGAGGAGCCGAGGGCGCGCCTGGCCGCGGCCCTGGAGCGGCTCTGGCCCGACGCCCTCTGCGTGCTGGACGGGATCGACGGCGACGGCGTGCTGGCCGAGGCCGGTGTCCTGGCCGAGCCGATGGCCGCCATCCGGCGGCGCTGGCTGGCCGGCCTGGCCCCGGAGCTGGCCCGCCTCGGCCTGCCCGCCCCGCCGGCCGCCCCCACCGGCGCCTGCCGCGGGCCCGGCCGCTCGGACGACTTCCGCTGGCTGTGGGAGCAGCTCACCATGGTCCGCCGCTCCGACCCGGAGGCCGTCTGGTGACCACCAGGGCCCTGACCCGCGAGGCTGTCTGGGAGGCGCTGGCCGAGGTGCCGGACCCGGAGATCCCGGTCGTGTCCGTGGTCGACCTCGGCCTGGTCCACGCGGTCGAGCTCGACCGGGAGCGGCTCCGGGTCGAGCTGCTGCCGACCTTCGTCGGCTGCCCGGCCCTGGAGCTGATCCGCGATTCGGTGGCCGAGCGCCTGGCCGGGATGGCGCCCCGGGTCGAGGTCGAGATGACCTTCGCCGTGCCCTGGACCTCCGACCGGATCACCGCCAACGGCCACCGCAAGCTGCGCGAGAGCGGCTTCGCCGCGCCAGGGCCGGCTCCGGCCGGCGACCTTCCCCTCTTCACCACCATCGCGGTGCGGCCGAGGGCCACCTGCCCATGGTGCTGCGCCTCCGACACCACCATGGAGAACGCGTTCGGCCCGACCCTCTGCCGGTCGATCCACTGGTGCAACCGCTGCCGGCAGCCGTTCGAGCAGTTCAAGGCGGTATAGCACCGAAGGCATTGCGTCCGGGTACCCCGGTGGGGTCCAATCTGGCGAATACCGGCTGCCGACGGCGGCGGCCCGGGTGGGAGGTGGGAACGTTGCAACGACCACACAGGGTTCGCCTGCTCGTCCTCTTGGCGGCGATGGCGCTGGCCGTGACCGCGTGCGGAGAGCAGAAGTCGGACGACGGAGCCGCGGGAGGCGGGACCCAGCAGGGCGGCACGGTCGTGTTCGCGGCCTCGTCCGACCCGGTCAGCATGGATCCGGCGCTCGTGTCGGACGGCGAGTCGATCCGGATCACCAACCAGATCTACGAGGGCCTGGTCAAGACCAAGGCCGGCGGCACCGAGATCGAGCCCAGCCTGGCCAAGTCCTGGACCTCCAGCGAGGACGCCAAGTCCTGGACCTTCGAGCTGCAGCAGGGCGTCAAGTTCCACGACGGGACCCCGTTCAACGCCGAGGCCGTCTGCGCCAACTTCGAGCGCTGGTACAACTGGAAGGGCATCCTCCAGAGCGACGCCGTCACCTACTACTACGTGACCGCGTTCGGCGGGTTCAGCGACAAGAAGACCCCCAGCCTCTACCAGTCCTGCGAGGCCCAGGACGAGGACACCGTCACGATCAACCTGACCGGGCCGTCGGCGTCGTTCCTGGCCGCCATGTCGCAGGCGTCATTC
>CALGFH010000071.1 GCA_937881255.1 uncultured Actinomycetes bacterium | reverse complement strand
GGTCACTCGTCGAGCAGGCCGAGACCCCGGGCCCAGGAGGTGGCGTAGGCGGCGATCGAGGCCTTCTCGGCCTCGGGGCTGACGGTCAGGGGCTCCAGGCACTCGATCATGACCGCGACCTCGTCGGTCATCTCCTTGGCGGCCGCGCCCTCGGCCGCGCCCGGCTGGGGGCCGTGGTGGACCCCGGCCGGGTGCAGGGTGGCCATGCCCTTGTCGATCCCCTTGCGGCTGAAGAAGTCGCCGTCGTGGTAGAAGAGCAGCTCGTCGTTGTCGATGTTGGAGTGGTAGAAGGGCACCCGCAGCGCCCCCGGGTCGGTCTCGAACGGGCGTGGCGCGAAGGTGGCGATGTCGAAGCCGCGGCACCGGAAGGTGGTGTGGACGCTCGGCGGCAGGTGGTAGCGGGGGCTGACCACCGGCCGGAAGTCGGCCACGTTCAGCCGGTACGGGGCGAGGTCGCCCTGCCAGCCGACCACGTTCAGCGGATGGTGCGGGAAGGTGAAGGTGGTGACCTCCCCCCGGCGCCGGACCCGGACCCGGAACTCCCCCCGCTCGTCGTGCGGGTCGGGCTCGGGCGTCTCCAGCACCCCGGGGTCGAACAGGGCGTGGTGGCCGAGCAGCCCCTTGTCGGGCAGGACGAACTCGTCCCCCTGGATGAGCAGGAAGAAGTTGTCGGTCGTGGAGGGGACGACCCGGTGGGTGGTGCCCTTGGGCACGACCAGGTAGTCGCCGGGCCGGAAGGCCAGCGGGCCGTAGTCGGTCTCCAGCGTCCCCGAGCCCCGGTGGACGAAGTAGACGACGTCGCCGTCGGCGTCGCGGACGAAGAACGGCATCGGGGCCGAGCGGCGCGACACCAGCACGGTCAGGTCCCGGTTGGACAGCACCACCAGCGGGTCGCCCTCGGCATCGGTCTGGTCGGGCGGGGTGATGAGGTTCCAGTCGAAGGCCCAGGGGCGCAGCGGGCCCTCGACCTTGACCCAGGCGGTCGGCGGGGCGGTCCGGTACAGGTGGGAGGCCCGGCCGGTGAACGCCTGGCGGCCGTGCTCCTCCTCGACGGTGCCGTCCGGCAGGTCGACGTGGGCCTGCCGGGAGGCCAGGCCCTTGCGCTGCGGGATCATCCGCTCGCCCCCTTTGGCGTTCGACTCCTCACCTGGGCAGCGTAGCGCGGAGCGCGGCGGCCAGGGCGGCCGGCATGGCGTCGCCGGCCTCGACCCGGCCGGCGCCCAGGTGGGCGGCCAGCCGGGCGGCGGCGGCGGCGGTCGCGGCCACCGCCTCGGCCGGGTCGGCCGACGGCTCCAGGTGCAGGGCCCGCAGCAGCAGCCGGTCGGCCTGGCGGTCGTGCTTGGGGTCGACCCGGGCGACCAGCCGCCCGTCAGCCAGGACGGGCATGGTGTAGTAGCCGTGGACCCGCTTTCCGGCGGGCACGTACACCTCCAGGCGGTAGCGGAAGCCGAACAGCCGCTCGGTCCGCTCCCGGGCCCAGACGAGCGAGTCGAACGGGCTCAGCAGCACCGGCGCGTGGGTCAGCCGGCGCGGCACCCTGGTCCCCGGGAGCAGGTAGGCCGGCTTGGCCCAGCCCTCCACGGCGACCTGCTGGAGCAGGCCGGCGGCGACCAGCTCGGCCAGGGCCGCCCGGGTGTCGGCCGACGGCAGCCGGTAGTAGTCGGCCAGGTCGGCCGCGGTCCCGACCCCGAGGGCGCGGGCGGCCAGCAGGGTCAGCTCGGCTGCCGCCTCGGCCGCGGTCGGCTCGGAGGTGTCGAGCCCGGGCGGCAGGACCCGCTCGGCCAGGTCGTAGCGGCGCTCGAAGTTGACCCGGTCGTGGACCAGCAGGGTGCCGCAGTCGAACAGGTCCTCGAGCACGTGCTTGGCCGGGGCCCAGTCCCACCAGCTGCCCCGGCGCGGGCCGTCGGGGTCGCGGAAGGCCGATGCGGCCAGCGGCCCCTCGGTCCGGATGCGGTCCAGCACCGGCCCGTACAGGTGCTGGTGGCGCCGGCGGATGTCGACCCACCAGCCGCGGGTGGCCTGGGTGAGCCGCCGCATCCGGGGCAGGCACAGCCGGAAGCTGGCCATGGGCAGGAACGAGGCGGCGTGGCCCCAGTACTCGAACCCGGCCCGGCGCCGGTAGACGACCCGGTCGAAGGCGGCCCGGTCATGGGGCCCGGCCCGGGCGGCCAGGACCAGCTCGTGGCTGCGGGCGACCACGTTGATGGAGTCGATCTGGATGGCCCCGAGCCGCTCCAGGGTGGCCCGCAGGGTGGCCGGCCCGGCCCGGCCGGCGCGGGCGGGGGCGGCCAGGCCCTGGGCGGCCAGGGCGACCCGCCTGGCCTGGTCGATGCTGAGGGCGTCGGGCATGTGCGGCAACCCTAGCCGATCGCCGGGACAGGTCGTGCCGGGCGCCGTGGCCGCCCCGACTTCGGGTAGGGTCGGCGGATGGACCCGGTGCCGGTGGTGGCCGGCGACGCCCACCGCGCGCACGACCCGCCGTACGAGGTCAACTACGGCGAGGTCGTCCGGCCGGTGTACGAGCGGGTGGAGCGGGCCGAGCGGATCCGGGACGCGCTGGCCGCGGCCGGGCACCCGCTGGTCGAGCCGGCCCCCCACGGGATCGAGCCGGTCCTGGCCGTGCACGAGCCCGGCCTGCTCGGGTTCCTGGAGCAGGGGTGGGCGGCCTGGCGGGCCGACGGCGGCCCGGAGGTGCTGATCCCGGACTCCTTCCCCATCCCCCGGCTGGGCCGCGGGGGCGGCCGCGACCTGGGCGGCGGGGTCGGGCGGCCCGGCTGGTTCTGCTTCGACACCGCCACCCCGATGGTCGCCGGGAGCTTCTCGGCCGCCCTGGCCGCGGCCGACGCCGCCCTGACCGCGGCCGACCTGGTCGCCGCCGGGGCCGCGGCCGCCTACGCCCTCTGCCGGCCCCCCGGCCACCACGCCGGCCCCGGCTACTACGGCGGCTTCTGCTTCCTCAACAACGCCGCCATCGCCGCCCGGTCGCTGCACCGGCTGGGCCGGGTGGCGGTCGTGGACGTCGACTTCCACCACGGCAACGGCACCCAGGACGTGTTCTGGGAGGACCCCGAGGTGCTGTACGTGTCGCTGCACGGCGACCCGGCCGGCCACTACCCCCACTTCACCGGGGCCGCCGACGAGACCGGCGGCGGGGCCGGGGCGGGCACCAACCGCAACCTGCCCCTGCCCGACGGCACCGGCGACGACGAGTATCTTGCTTCCCTGGCCGAGGCGATGGCCGTGGTGGCCGGCTTCGACCCGGCGACCCTGGTCGTCTCGGCCGGCTTCGACACCTTCGCCGGCGACCCGATCGGCGCCTTCCAGGTGACCACCGGCGGGTTCCGGCGCATCGGGGCCGCCCTGGCCGCGGCCGGCCGCCCGACCGTGGTCGTGCAGGAGGGCGGCTACGCCGTCGAGGCCCTCGGGGCCAACGCGCTCGCCCTGCTGCGGGGGGTCCAGGAGGGCGGCTGAACGGCCGTATCCCCCGACCAGGAGCTTTGCGAGGTATGTCTTGACAACCGCGAGCCAGGCGAGGCAGGCTTGCCCTCCTACGCCTGACGGCAGCAGGGTGCGCCAAGGTCGGCCACGTCGGCGGCCAGCCGGCGCGTCAGGGGTTCGAGTCCCCTCACCCTGACCTCGCCGGGCCTGCGAGCCCGGCCACCCCCGGTGGCTCAGTCCCGCTCGACGTGGCGCTCGCCCGGGCCGACGTAGAGCTGGCGCGGGCGGGCGATCTTCTGCTCGGGGTCGGTGAGGTTCTCGTCCCACTGGGCCAGCCAGCCCGGCATCCGGCCGATGGCGAACAGCACCGGGAACATCTCCACCGGGAAGCCCATGGCCTCGTAGATGATGCCGGAGTAGAAGTCGACGTTGGGGTACAGCTTCTTGGAGACGAAGTAGTCGTCCTCCAGGGCGATCCGCTCCAGCTCGACGGCGATCTCCAGCAGCGGGTTGAGCCCGGTGACCTTGAAGACGTCATCGGCCACCTGCTTGATGATCTTGGCCCGGGGGTCGTAGTTCTTGTAGACGCGGTGCCCGAAGCCCATCAGCTTCA